>NZ_JAYIQP010000018.1:0-80482 GCF_035026585.1 Xanthomonas sp. WHRI 7945 | reverse complement strand
CGTCCTGCCGTCCTGCCGTCCTGCCGTCCTGCCGTCCTGCCGTCCTGCCGTCCTGCCGTCCTGCCGTCCTGCCGTCCTGCCGTCCCGAGTCCCGAGTCCCGAGTCCCGGCCCTAACGCCGCCCGCGCTCCTCACGCGCATGCGCGCGCCGGTCGAACAGCACCGCGCTGATCACGATGCCCAGGCCCAGCGCCACGCCCAGCAGGAACAGCACCATTGCGATCGTCGGGTAGCCGAACAGCTTGCTGCCGGTGTCGATGCGCATCATCTGCGCCGAGGCCAGGATCAGCGCGGCGGTGACCACGCCGGCGGCCACGCGGTTGGCGATCTTCTGCAGGCTCTCCATCAGCCGCGATTCCTCCAGCCCGGCCACGCGCACCTGCAGGCGGTTGTCGGCGGCCAGCGACAGGATGTCCGACAGCTTGCGCGGGCCTTCGCGCAGCAGCGCCTGCATCTCCATCGCCTCGCTGGCCAGGTTCGCCGCCGACAGCGACTTCTTCAGCCGCGCGCGCATCACGTGCTGCAGCTGGTCCTCGACCACGCTGCGCGTGTCCAGGTTGGGCGACAGCGCGCGGCACACCGCTTCCAGGTTCAGCAGGGTCTTGCCGAGCAGGCTCAGCTCCGGCGGCGTGCGCAGTCCGTAGGCGGTGGCGATGCGCACCAGGTCCAGCACCACGCGGCCTTCGGAAGTGGCGTCGTGCGCGGCATAGCGCGCGATCATCTGCCCGGTCTCGCGCTGGTAGTGGTCCTCGTCGAAATCTTCCAGGCGCGTGCTCAGCGCGATGGTTTCCTCGGCCACTTCCTCGCCGCGGCCATCGACCGCGGCGAACAGCAGCTTGAGCAGGCGCTCGCGCAGCTTCGGCGGCACGTGCGCGACCATGCCCAGGTCGAAGATCGCCAGGCGCCCGTCGCTCAGCACGCGCAGGTTGCCCGGGTGCGGATCGGCGTGGATCTCGCCGTGCACGAACATCTGGTCCAGGTAGCCGCGCACCAGCGCCGCGGCCAGGTCGTCCATCGGCTGTTCGGTGCGGCGCAGCCCGGAGATCTTGTCCACGCGCACGCCTTCGGCCAGCTGCATGGTCAGCACCTTGCGGCTGCTCAGGTCCCAGATCGGCTGCGGCACCCACAGCTGCGGGAACGGCTTGAGATGCTCGCCGAAGCGCGCCAGGTTCTCCGCTTCGGCCTCGTAGTTCAGTTCGGCCAGCAGCGCCTTGCCGAACTCGGCCAGCCAGTCGGCGAAGCGGATGCGCCGGCCCAGGCCGGTCAGCTTGTCGGCGGCGCTGGCGAAGCTCTTGAGCACCTCCAGGTCCGAGCGTACCTGCGCGGCCACTTCGGGCTTTTGCACCTTGATCGCCACCGGCGTGCCGTCGCGCAACGCGGCGCGGTGCACCTGGGCCAGCGAGGCGGTGCCCAGCGGAGTGTCGTCGAACGCGGAGAAGGCCTTGTTGACCGGCACGCCGAGTTCGGCCTCGACGATCTCGCGGATGCGCTCCACCGGGATCGGCGCGGTGTTTTCCTGCATCCGCTCCAGCGCGGTGGCAAATTCCGGCGGCACCACGTCCGGACGCGTGGACAGCATCTGCCCGAGCTTGACGAAGGTCGGGCCCAGCGCCTCCAGGTCGGTGACGAACTGCTCGGGCGTGCCTTCCGGCGGCAGCGCGTGCTCGGCGTCGGCGGCCTCCACGTCCATGCCGGAAAACACGCCCGAGCTGCGGTAGCGCAGCAGCAGGCGCAGGATCTGGGTGCGGCGGCTGAGGCCGCCGACTACGTGCGAGGTGTCCGCAGCGTCGGGCGTCGCGCTCAAGGTTCGGCTCCGGAAATGGCAGGGATTGCGGCGGCCAGTGTGGCCGGGGCCGGGTCGTCGCCCGGTGAACTCGCACTCGCCACGGTGGGGCCGGACCGCCGGACACGGACCAGTGGCGCCCAGCGCACCGCGCTGGGTGGGCTGTTCTAGAATCCGTCGCTCCGGCACACAGTGCCGACCTCCAGGACATGCCATGCGGTCGTTCTCTGCGCCCCTCCCCGTGCGCGCCGCCTGGCGCTGCGGTCTCGCCTTGCTGGGCGGGCTATTGCTGGCGGCCACCACGTCGGCCGCGCCGCAGCGCGACGCCGACGACGGCTTCGATGCGCAGGCCTTCGCCGGCAGCCAGCGCCGCACCTATGAGGTGCAGGATTTTTCCGCGCGCTACCGAGCGACGCTGGAGATCGAGGACACCAGCGAGGTGTTCCGCCCCGGCATCGTGCGCGTGTTCGCGCGCGGCCGCGCCACGCCGCTGATCGAGGTGGCTTCGCCCGAGCTGGTGCTGCACACCGATGACCAGGGCGGCAAGGCCAGGGCCAACGTGCACGAACTGCCGTACGGCGAGCAGAGCGTGCTGATCTACGCCGATTTCAATTTCGACGGGATCAAGGACCTGGCGTTGATGGACGGGCAGAACAGCTGCTACCACGGCCCCTCCTACCAGGTGTACCTCGGCACCGCCGACGGCTTCGCGCCGAGTCCGGCATTCACCGAGCTGGCGCAGAGCAACTGCGGCCTGTTCCAGGTGGACGCGCAGGCGCACGAACTCCGCACCTCCACCAAGGACGGCTGCTGCTGGCATCAGTCGGCGGTGTACACGGTGCGCAATGGCGAGCCGCTGCTGGAGCGCGAATTGGTCGAGGACGCCACCGGCGCCCCGCCGGGCCTGGCCCAGGAGACGCGCTACCGCGACCAGGGTGGCAGGCGCGTGGCGGAGCAGTACTACCTGTGGGACGAGGACGGCAGCATGGCGTTGTTGCCACACAAGATACTGCTCGAATTCCGCCTGGCCCCCGCCGGCAAGCGCATTGTTGTGTTCGCCACCGCGAGCGACAACGAGGCCGCGACCCCGTACTACGCGGCGATCGGCGCGCAGCAGCGGGTGGACCTGCTGTATCCGGACGGCGCGGGCGAAGGTTTCGACTACGACGCCGACCGGCACGTACTCAGCTTCGGACGCGGCGACACCCGCTACCGCATCGTCGGCAATGCGCAGGGTGTGCCGCAGCGCATGGAAGTCGTCGTGCGCGGCAAGACCCAGCCGCTGGCATTGCAGCCTGGATCGGTGCATGGATCGTTGCAGGCGGTGGCGCAGGCGCTGAGCGCCGCACAGGCGGCTGCGGCGCAGTAGGACCGGCGCCGCGCATCGATGTTCCTGGCGCGCATCGATGTTCCCTGTAGGAGCGGCTTCAGCCGCGACAGGCACTCTCCGGAAAGGCCCTGTCGCGGCTGAAGCCGCTCCTACAAGAGCAAGACGGCTACTGGCCCCAGGCCGCGCAGCGCGTCAGTTCCGATTGTTTCCGAAGCTGATGCGCTTCCCGGCTCCGCTCGTCGCGACTGAAGTCGCTCCCACAGCGTTTTGCGGCGAATGGGTCGGCTGCACTGTGGGAGGGACTTCAGTCCCGACTGCTTCTGGAGCCGGGTAGCTGGCGGACTTCGTTCGTCGCGGTTGAAACGGCTCCTGCAGGCGATTTCCGGCCGAGTGCATCGTCGGCATTCATTCGCCCCACGCCGCGAAGGCGCGCGCCACCGCGTCGGCGCCGGGGTCGACCACGCCGCGCAGCGCGTCCGCCGGCACCGCGGCCGAGCGGCCGGCGCGAGCTCGGTCCATCTGCGCGGTGGCATCGGCCCCAGTGCGTGCCGCGCGCGCCGCGTCGTCGGCGCTGCCGCCGCGTGCCAGCGCCTCCAGTGCCGGCAGCAGCGCGTCGAGCATGGTGCGATCGCCCGGCTGTGCGCCGCCGTAGTGCTGCATGCGCGCCACGCCGGCCTGCAATGCCGGCACCCAGCCGCGCCCGGCTTCCAGCTCGGTGGCGGCGGTGGTGAACAGGATCGACAGCAGTACGCCGCTGGAGCCGCCCATGCTGTGTTCGATCGTCGCCGCCAGGCCGTGCGCCAGCGGCGCGGCCTCGCCGCTGGCCAGCGCGTCCTCGTCCAGCGCCTGCTGCAGCGCGCGGGCGCCGGCGGCGAATGTGCTGCCGGCATCGCCGTCGCCGGTCTGCGCATCCAGCGCGTCCAGTTCCGCCTGCGCAGCGATCAGCGCCTGCGCGACCCGGGCCAGCGTCGCGCCGCGTTGCGCATCGCGGGCGCCATGCCGGTGCGCGTCGCTGCGCAGCAGCGCCGGGGCGAAGTGGGCGGGCGCGTGCGGCACGCGCACGCCGGGCCAACCCAGGGTCTGCACCGGCGCCTGCAGCGCGTCGAGCGCGTCGGCGTCGGCCGGCGCCAGGGTGATCGAGAAGCCGTGCATGTCCATCGAGGTCATCAGCGCGGCAGGCACGGTCATCAAGGCGATCCGCGCCACGCCGATGCGCTGCAGCGCCAGCCGGGTCAGCACGCCCAGTTCCTGGGTGGAACAGCCACCCAGGTCGTTGAGCATCAGCAGCAGCGGCGCGTCGGCGCCGTAGCGCGCGTCGGCCTGTTCGAGCAATGGGTCCAGCACCAGCGCCAGCGCTTCCTCGACCGAGGCCGGCTGCACCTTGCGCGTGCCCGGCTCGTTGTGGATGCCCAGGCCCAGCTCCGGCGCGCGGCGGCCGGTGTGCTGGCCCGGCACGGTGCAGCTGGACAGGGCCATGCCCAGCGACAGCAGGCGGTCGGCGAAGGCCTGGCCGCGCTGCGCCAGTTCGGTCAGCGGCACGCCTTCGCGGGCCAGGTGGCCGACGTACTTGTGCACCAGCACGGTGCCGGCGATGCCGCGCGGCTGTGCGGCGTCGGGCAGGGCGATGTCGTCGGCGACCAGCACGCTGGCCACGTCGATGCCTTCGGCGCGGGCGCGCTCGGCAGCCAGGCCGAAGTTGAGCCGGTCGCCGGTGTAGTTCTTGATCACCAGCAGCACCCCGGGCGCGTCGGCGCAGGCGCGGATCGCGGCCAGCACCGCTTCCACGCCCGGCGAGGCGAACAGGTCGCCGGCGATGGCGCCGCTGAGCATGCCGGGGCCGACGAAGCCGGCATGCGCCGGCTCATGGCCGGCGCCGCCGCCGGACAGCACCGCGACCTGCGCCGGGTCGCGCTCGGCCTGCAGCACGATGCGCGCGCCGCTGGCCGGGTCCGAGCGCAGCAGCGGTTGCAGCGCGGCGACGGCATCGAGCACGTCGTCGACGATGGCGCGGGGGGCGGTGAGGAACTGGTCCATGGGGGTCCTTCGCGGCGGCGTTGTGTGTGCCGCACACGGTAACCGAGCCGGCGTTATGCGCGGCTGAGGCCGTGCGTGGCCCCGCTCACCCACCCGGCGCGCGGAATCGGCGAGAATCCCCGCTCACCCTCGAACGGAATCCCCGCATGGCCGGCGCTAGCCTGTTCACCCTGCTCGACGACATCGCCACGTTGCTGGACGACGTGTCCATCCTGACCAAGGTGGCGGCGAAGAAGACCGCCGGCGTGCTCGGCGACGACCTGGCGCTGAACGCGCAGCAGGTCACCGGGGTCAACGCCGACCGCGAGCTGCCGGTGGTGTGGGCGGTGGCCAAGGGCTCGCTGCTCAACAAGGCGATCCTGGTGCCGGCGGCGCTGGCGATCAGCGTGTGGCTGCCGTGGGCGATCACCCCGCTGATGATGATCGGCGGCGCGTTCCTGTGCTTCGAGGGCGTGGAGAAGCTGGCGCACCGCTTCCTGCATTCCAAGGAAGAGGACGCGCAGCACCACGCGCAGCAGCTGCAGGCGCTGGCCGACGAAAAGGTGGACGTGGTCGCGCTGGAGAAGGACAAGATCAAGGGCGCGATCCGCACCGACTTCATCCTCTCGGCGGAGATCATCGTGCTGTCGCTGGGCGTGGTCGCCAACGTGCCGTTCGTGCAGCAGGTGTCGGTGCTGGTGGCGATCGCGCTGGCGATGACGGTCGGCGTGTACGGCCTGGTCGCCGGCATCGTCAAGCTCGACGACCTGGGCCTGTACCTGACCCGCAAGGGCGCCGCCGCCGCGGCGATCGGCCGCGGCATCCTGTGGCTGGCGCCGTGGCTGATGCGGGTGCTGTCGATCGCCGGCACCGCGGCGATGTTCCTGGTCGGCGGCGGCATCCTGGTGCACAGCATCGGCCCGCTGCACCACGCCATCGAAGGCATCGCCCCGCCGGGCGCCTGGGGCAGCCTGGTCGTCAACTTGGGCAACGCGCTGGTCGGCATCGTGGCCGGGGCGGTGGTGCTGGGGGCGGTGTTGTTGTTTCAGAAGCTGCGGAAAGGCCGGGAGTAGGGATTCGGGATTCGCAAGAGCGAAATACTCGCGTTTGCCAATCCCGAAAGCCCAACCCCAATCCCGCGCCGGCTGCGCCGGCGCTAATCCGCTGAAACCACCCGGTTCTTGCCCGCCTTCTTGGCTTCGTACAGGGCGCGGTCGGCGCGCTTGACCACCACGTCCTGGGTCTCGCCGGCGCGGCGCAACGCGACGCCGGCGCTGAAGCTGACGAACACGCGCTGGTCCTCGTGCACCACCGCGCGCTGGGCCAGGGCGCGTTGCACCCGGGTCACCGCCGCGGCGGCTTCGAAGATGGTGCAGTCGGGCATCAGCAGCAGGAATTCCTCGCCGCCGAACCGGGCGATCGCGTCGCTGCCGCGCAGCGTGGTGCGGGCCACCTCGACCACGTGGCGCAGTGCGGCGTCGCCGCCGGGATGGCCGTAGATCTCGTTGAGCTTGCGGAAGTTGTCCAGGTCCAGCATCGCCACGCACAGCGGCTGCTCGCCGCGCTCGGTGCGCACCAGCTCGCGCGCGAAAAGTTCCTCCAGGCCGCGGCGGTTGAGCGCGCCGGTGAGCTGATCGACCCGCACCAGCCCGCTGACGTCCTGCAGCTCCTGCTCCAGGCGCAGGATGCGCTGCTCGGCCGCGTCCACTTCCTGGCGCGCGGCGATCAGGTGGTCGCGCGCGCGCAGCGCCTGCTGCTGCACGTGGCCGGTGTCCTGCAGCACTTCCTGCAGCAACCGGTTGAGGTCGCCGATGCTGCGTGCGTCGCGGATGGTCTGCGAATAGTCGGCGATGCGGTCGTGGAATTCGCTGGTGCTGATCGCCATGCCGTCCAGGTTCTCGACGAAGGACACCATCATGTCCTTCATCGCTTCCTTGGATTCGGCGATGCCCTGCTTCAGCAGGCCCTGCTTGTAGGTCACCTCGCGCAGGCTGCCGCGCGCTTCCTCGATCGAATAGCGGTCCAACGGGCCGCTGATCAGGTCGCGCACCACCGCGATCTGGCCCTGCAGCCAGCTGGTGTCGTCGAGCAGTTCGCCGACGTTCTCCAGCAGCAGGTCGAACAGGCCCAGCAGCAGGGTCTGCTGCTCCTGGCTGTCGCTGGCGCGCAGCGCGACCTGGTGGCACAGCTCGCGCACGCGCTGCGCCAGCGGTTCCAGCGGCTGGCCCGGCCGCCACTGTCGCAACGCCTCGCCGGTGGCCTCCGATTCGTTGGCCAGCTCGGGCAGGTTGTGCAGCAGCGAGGCCAGCGCGCCGGCCACGGCCTGGCGCAGCAGGTCGCGCAGGCGCTCGGGGTCGCTGGGGCCGGCCAGCGGATCGCCGACGTCGATGGTGCGGATGTACTTGTCGATCAGCTGGCGCAGCGCGCGGCCGTAGCTGGGCCAGTCGCCGCTGCCGGCTGCCGACTGCAGGCGGCGGCCCATGTCGCCGAGTTCGCCGTGCAGGCCGGCCATGCCGTCGGCGAAGGCGCCGAGCAGGTCCAGCGGCTCGTGGGCGCGGTTGAACAGCTGGATCAGCGCCGCGGTGGCCGCGGCCGGATCGCTCCCCTGCGCATCCGCCGTCGCGGGCGCATGGCCGTGCCCGTGCGGCGCCACCGCCGAGGCGGCCGCCGGCGCGCGGCGGCGCGGCGACAACAGCTTGCGCAGGCCGCCGGCAGGCGGCTCGTCGCGTTGATCCGGCATGCGGACGCTTCCTTTCCAGTGAACGCGCCACCCTGCCACAAACGCGGCGACCGGGGGTGACGCTCAGGAACAGGATATCGGCGCCGGCGGCGTGCGCTTGAGCCGGCGCTGGCCGCGGCCCTACAGCGCGGCGCGGACCTCGTCCAGGCTGGGCGGGTTGGCGCCGGCGCGGGTGCAGTTGATCGCCGCGGCGGCCACGCAGAACGTCAGCAGCCGCTGCAGCGCGTGCGCCGAGGCGCCCAGCGCGGCGAGCGCGGCCAGGTCGGGGAGCTGGTGCAGCAGCGCGGCCTGGAAGCTGTCGCCGGCGCCGACGGTATCGGCCACCTGCACCGCGCGCCCGGCCACGCGCGCCTCGGCATCGCCGCTCCAGGCCACCGCGCCGTCGCTGCCCAGGGTCATCACCACCAGCGACGGGCCCTGCTGCAGCCAGCTGCGCGCGATCGCGAACGGATCCTGCCGCGGGTACAGCAGCTCGATGTCCTCCTGGCTGACCTTGACCACATGCGCCAGCGCGATCCAGCGATCCAGCCGCGCGCGCCATACTGCCATGTCCGGTTCCACCGTCGGCCGCACGTTCGGATCCAGCGAGATCAGCCGCTGCGTGCGTTCGCGCTCGGCCAGGGTCTGGAAGGTGCTGGCGGTGGTCTCGGCGACCAGCGTGTAGGAGCCGAAATGCAGGCCGCCGACCGCGGCGTCGAGCGTCGGCAGGTCGGCCGCGGTCAGTGCGCGGTCGGCGCAGCCGGTGCCGTAGAACGAATAGTTGGGCACGCCTTGCGCGTCCAGCGCGACCATCACCAGGGTGGTCGCCTCGGCCTTGTCGATGCAGTGGTCCAGCGCCACGCCCTCGCGTTCCAGGGTGCCGCGCAGCTGACGGCCGAGCGGGTCGGTGGACAGGCCAGTGAACAGCGCCGACGGCGTGCCGAGGCGGGCCAGGCCGATCGCCACGTTGAACGGCGACCCGCCCTGGCGCGCGGTCATGCCGACCGAGGTGCCGGCGTAGCCGTCGATGAAGATGTCGTACAAGGCCTCTCCACACACCACGAACATCGAACGGCTCCTCGGTTGGCTGCTGCGGCGCCGGACGGCGCGCTGGCGGCTATTGTGGCGTACGCGCCGCGGCGGGGCGACCTTGCGCGGCGCTGCGGGATCGTGACTGCTGTGCAGGCACGCGGGCTTGCGTGTCGGGTGCGCGAGGCGGCGCCGTACCCTCATCCGGCCCTGCGGGGCACCTTTCCCCGAAAAGGAGCCATGGTCCCGTTGGGAGAAGGGAACAGCCGCTGCGCGCTTTAGCCCCTCTCCCACCGGGAGAGGGGTTGGGGCGAAAGCGTCTCGTGGAGTTCGGGTGCACGAGGCTGCGCCCGTACCCTCATCCGCCCCTGCGGGGCACCTTCTCCCAAGGGGAGAAGGAACAGCCCTAGCCCTCTCCCAGCGGGAGAGGGGTGGGGTGAGGGTACGGCGCGCAGCGTCTCGCTGGGTTTTGGGTGCACGAGGCTTCGCCGTGCCCTCATCCGGCCCTGCGGGCCACCTTCCCCCGAAAAGGGGCCATGGTCCCGATGGGAGAAGGGAACAGCACAGTGCGCTTAGCCCCTCTCCCACCGGGAGAGGGGTTGGGGTGAGGGTACGGCGCGAAGCGTCTCGTGGGAGCGGCCAAGCTCGCATGCCGCCAGCACCTTGCCCATGCGCCTGCGATCGGCGTAGCTTCCTCCATCCACCGTGCAAGGGCGCTTTCGATGAAGATCCTTCTCGCCGGTGCCACCGGCCTGGTCGGCCGACATGCGTTGGCGCAGCTGCTCGCCGCGCCGGCATGCAGCGCGGTCGTGGCGCCGACCCGGCGCGCGCTGGACCTGGTCCATCCCAAGCTGCACAACCCGCTCGTGGACTTCGAGCAGCTGCCGGCGCAGGCGCCGTGGTGGCAGGTTGACGCGGCGATCTGCGCGCTCGGCACCACGATGAAGCAGGCCGGTTCGCGCGCCGCGTTCCGCCGAGTCGACTACGACTATCCATTGGCGATCGCGCGGCTGGCACAACAGCACGGCGCCACCACGTTCGCGCTGAACTCGGCGCTGGGCGCCGATCCGCGCTCGCGCGTCTTCTACAGCCGGGTCAAGGGCGAACTGGAACGTGAGCTGCAGGCGCTGGGCTTCGCCTCGCTCACGCTGGTACGCCCCGGCCTGATCGGCGGCGAGCGCGCGCAGCCGCGCAGCGCCGAGCGGCTGGCCGGCACGCTGCTGCACGCGCTGAGCCCGCTGCTGCCGCGGCGCTACCGGGTCAATCCCGCCGCGCGCGTCGCCGCCGCGCTGGTGGAGCACGCGTTGCGGCCGCGTGCCGGCGTCCACGTGGTCGGTTCGGAACAGCTGGCCTGAGCGGCGCGGAGCGCGGATGGCGTGGTGTCGCCGCGCGCGTGGGCGATGCCGCGTCGGCGTAGCGCGGCGGCTTGCGCGAAGACAGGCGCTGCCGCTGCCGCGTCCGTCCGCCATGCCTGCGTTGCTGTGCTGGCGGCATGCACCGGCCGTTTGCTGCACTTGCTGTGCCTGCGCCGCCATGCCTGGCAATCGGCCACGGTGCACCGGAAGCTGGCGGCGACCTGATCGCCGACCTGCTCCGCCACATCACCGCCTTGGGAAGCTCCAATCACCCTAAAAAACTTGATCGAAGCGCTCGTGATCCATTCGTGCACATCGCGTGCAAGTTTCGGAAATCGAGATTTTCAGAGGCTCCCATCTGGCGCCGTGCGGCCGGCGCCATCGGACGCGCCGCCGGCGCTAGCCACTGCTCAGAAGTTCATGCTGACGCGCAGCCCGCCGACCACGCCGTTGTTGTCCTTGATCCCGTTGGCGTTGCGGATGTACTGCAGGTTCGGCATCAGCGACAGCGCCGGGGTGATGGCGTACTGGTAGTTCAGTTCCAGCGGGTATTCGTATTCCTGCACGCCCACCGCTGCCGCGCCGGCCGGCAGCGCGGCGTTGTAGCGGCGCTGCGCATCGCCCAGGCGTTCGCTGATGCGGGTGCGGCCGGCGGCGAAGCCGATGCGGTCGTACGGGCGCGAGGCGAACGGCGCATCCAGCCATGCGCCCAGCTGCAGCATCTGGTCGATGCGGTCGGTGTCCTTGTCGGCCTGCACCCAGTTGCCGAACAGGCGCAGCGTGCCGCCGCCGGGCGCGCGCCACAGCGCCTGCTCGGCGGTGGCGTAGTAGCCGCTTTCGCTGTCCATCACCGCGGTGGCGTCGCCGCTGACGTCCGATGGCAGGCCGCTGGCGGTGACGGTGTTGCGGTAGTTGGCGCTGTTGCGCCAGCCGCCGACGCGGTAGTGGCCTTGCAGGCCATCGCCGAAGGTCGGCAGGTACTCGATCTCGGCCACCACCAAGGTGCCCTGGCTGTCGCCGTCGGTGCGCAATTTCAGGCCCTGGTCGTGGTCCAGGTTGTTCGGGTTGACGTCGTAGGCGCCGACCTTGAAGCGCCAGGCGTCGTTGGGCTTGAACGCCACCACCGCGCCGTACTGGCTGATCGGGTCGACGTACCAGCCGTTGCTGACGTAGCCGGGCAGGCCGCCGCAGAAACTCAGGTTCTGGAACTTGCAGGAGAACGAGAAGAAATCGCCGTTGGCGTACAGGCGGCCGAGCTTGATGCTGAGGCGGTCGTCGAACAGTTCCTGGGTCAGCGAGAACTGGCTCAGGCGGGTCACCGCGCCGCGGCCGTGGATCTCCTGCACCGCCAGTAGGGTCGGAAAACCAGCCGTGTCGTTGAGCGAGTCGCCGTTGCGGTTGGCCACTTCGACCTTGAAGGTCGCGCCGCGCCAGGCCCACAGCTTGTCCAGGTCGAAGGTGCCCGCCAGGAAGAACTGGTCGGCGTAGGCGTAGGTGTCGTCGCGGCTGCCGCCGGAGTTGTTGTGCGCGAACTCACCGGTGTAGGACAGGCGCAGGTCCACGCCGCTGTCGACCAGCCGGGTGCGCGCGCCGCCCCAGTCGCCGGTCAGGGTCTTGGCCGGGTCGAAATCCTCCGCGGCGGCCTGTGCGCAGCACAGCGCTGCCGCCAGCGCCGCCAGCGCCGCCAGCGCGATGCATGGGTTCTTGTTCATGAGTGACTCGCTTTGCGCGGGGCCGCGGTGCGCGGCCCGGTCATGGGAAGGACTCCGGCGCGGCGGCTGCCGTGCGGAGGAGGGCGGCGATCGCCGTGGGGACTGCATCGGTCGCCGGCCGCGGCGGATGCGAGGCTCAAGGCGCGGACGGGTGCCGCCCCTGCGGCGCGCGGTGGGCGGGTGACGGTGTCGATGCGTGGATGGAACACGTGGCCTCCAGGTGCCCGTCGCATGCGTGTGCTGCGGCGCGCGGGATGAAGTCGGATGCAACCCCTGCGCGCCGGAGCTTATCGCCGCCATGCTCGTTTCATGTTCGTTATTGTTCGATTTGGAGCTTTCTTGTTGTTATTTATTCAGGTGCGCTGCTAGGAAACCGTGTCGATTTCGAGCGCCAACCCTTGCGTGGTGCGGCTCCTGCCGCCTGCCCGATGCTCGGACTGGCTGCGGACCGCCGCGCTGGTGCTGCGACGGCGAATGGAAGAATGGTGCGCCGCAGCGTCGGAGCGGGCATGCCCAGGACTGCCGCGACGGCGGCAGAGGTCGCCTCCGCGCATGGCACCGACGGCGCGGCACGGTCGCAGGCACACCGACCTGGCCGTCGTCGCGCCGCCAGTCGACCGGCGCTTGCGCGCGAGGTGGTGTGCATAGGCAGCGCGCGCAATGTCCGCCCCATCCCCGCGATGGTGCGGCGTGGGCATGCGACTGGCACCTCGCGCGCCTTTGGGAACGGCGCCGCCTGCCCGAGCGGCCGGCGCTTCGCCAGGCGTGCCCTCGGCCAGAGGCCGCGGTACCGTTGCAGGCCGGCGGGAGATATCCCGGCGCGGTTCAGACGCCCAGCGATTGCCCGCCGTCCACCGCCAGGATCTGGCCGGTGATCCAGCGCGCCTGCGGCGAGGCCAGGAACAGCGCGGCGTGGGCGACGTCCTCGAGCGCGCCGAAGCTGCCGAACGGGATATCGGCGCGAATGCGCCGGTACAGTTCCGGCTGCTGCGCGCGGCGCTGGTCCCACAGCCCGCCGGGGAACTCGATCGAGCCGGGCGCGATCGCATTGACCCGGATCCGCTCGCGCGCCAGTTCGGCGGCCAGCGTGGTCGTGTAGTAGTTCAGCGCCGCTTTCGCCGCCGAATACGCCGGCACCCGCGGCGTCGGCCGCAGCCCGTTGATCGAGCTGATGTTGAGGATGCAGCCGTGGGCGCTGGCGCGCAGCGCCGGCAACGCGGCGCGATTGCAGCGCACCGCGGCCATCAGGTCGATGTCGAATCCGGCCTGCCAGCTGGCGTCGTCGTCGCCATGGCCGTAGCCGGAGGCGTTGTTGACCATCACGTCGATGCCGCCCAGCGCGTCGGCCGCATGCGCCACCCACTGCTGGATCTGCGCCGGGTCGGCCAGATCGCAGGTCAGCCGCGATACCGGATGGCCGTGGCGTATCAGCTGCTCGGCCGCGTCCGCCAGATGCGCCGGGTTGCGCGCGCAGATCGCCACGCCCGCACCCTGGCGGGCGAAGGCGTCGGCGATCGCCAGGCCGATGCCGCGGCTGGCGCCGGCGACGAGCACGCGGTAGCCCGCGAAGGTGGAGGGGTCGGTCATCGGCGGCTCCTGCGGCGGCGGCGCGGGGATGCGCCAGGCGCCGATTGTCGGCCAATCCGCAGCGCGGGGCCGGGTTCTGGCACCATGGCGACCCCGCCGCGCCCGCCTGCGGCCGGCAGCAGGGCCATTGCCCGAGCCAGGCCGCACGCTCGCCAGCCGCCGCCGCGCCCGCCCGACGGCCGCGTTCCCTCTTTCCAGGATCCTCCCGCAGTGAAGAAGACTTACCAGCTCCGCATCGAAGGCAAGCACCCCGACCGCCTGCTCGACGCCAGCAAGCACGACATCCGCAAGTACATCCGCCGCGAACGCCGCAAGACCCTGCCGGCCGGCGCCGACTACTGGGACTTCGACACGCTGTTCGGCGCCGACGAGGCCAGCGCCGCGGTGGTGCCGCCGGCCGAGCTGATCCGCGCGATCGACGCGCTGGTGGCGACCGGCGCCACCCAGTTCTACGTCGAGATCCGCAGCAAGCCGGGCAAGCGCACGCCGCGGGCGCAGGGCGATGCCGCCGTGACCGATCCGTTCGACGATTGAGCGTGGGCTGCGCTTGCCCCTGTTGGGAGCGGATGCGGGTGGTCTTCCAGCCATTGGCCGCGATGATCGACGCCGGGCGTTTCGGCCGGTGTGGCGGCCGGTGTGGCGGCTGAGGCCGTTCCTACAGAAGCGCGCAGCTGGCTGGCCGGAAGCACTGTAGGAGCGGCTTCAGCCGCGACCGACAGAATCGGCGCGCGCAATGCATCGGATCGCGGCGATCTGGCTCTGCGAATAGCGCGCGCATCCCCGGCACCGGCCGCGACCAGCGCCGCGAACGCGATCAACTCTTCGCGGGCAGTCCGCCGCTGCCCTGCGCAGCCGCCGCGCGCAGCTTGTCCTTCTTGCTCGGGCGCTTGCCCTTGATGCCGCCGGTCTGCGGCGCTGTCTCGGCGGCAGGCGCGGCCGTCTGCGTCGGTTCGAAACCGGCGATGCGTTCGCGTGGCACGCGCAACCGCTGGCGCTTTTCGATCAGGCGCAGGTGCGCCTCGCTGGCCGCATCGACGAAGCTCACCGCCAGGCCGTCGGCACCGGCGCGCCCGGTGCGGCCGATGCGGTGGGTGTAGTCGGCGGTGGCGCGCGGCAGGTCGTAGTTGACCACCACCGGCAGCTGCGCGATGTCCAGCCCGCGCGCGGCCATGTCGGTGGCGACCAGGACCTGCAGCTGGCCGCTCCTGAACCCGGCCAGCGCCTGGTTGCGGCGGCCCTGGCTCAGTTCGCCGTGGAACGGCTGCGCCGCCACGCCGGCCTTGTGCAGCTTCTCGGCCAGGTTGTCGGCGCCGCGCTGGCTGGCCACGAACACCAGCGCCTGCGGCCAGGCCTCGCTGTGCAGCAGGTGCCGTAGCAGCGCGGTGCGCTGCGCGCTGTCGACCTCGATCGCGCGCTGGCGGATCGTCGCCGGGGCGGCGGCGGCTTCCTCGCCGATGCGGCGCGGTCCGCGCAGCAGGCGTTGCGCCAGCACGTCCACCTCGGCCGGGAAGGTGGCCGAGAACAGCAGGGTCTGCCGGCGCCGTGGCAGCAGCGCCAGGATCCGGCCCAGTTCCTCTTCGAATCCCAGCGCCAGCAGGCGGTCGGCCTCGTCCAGCACCAGCGTGCGCACCGCGCCCAGATCGAGTGCGTTGTGCGCGGCCAGGTCGAGCAGCCGGCCCGGCGTGGCCACGACGATGTCGGCGCCGCCGCGCAGCTTCAGCATCTGCGGATTGATCGAGGCGCCGCCGGCGACCGCGGCCACCTTGACCCGTCGCGGCAGGTAGCGCCCCAGCGCCTGCAAGGTGTCGCCGACCTGTGCGGCCAGCTCGCGGGTCGGCACCAGCACCAGGCTGCGCACGCGGCGGCTGGGCGGCAGCAGCGCCGCATGCTGCAGCAGCGGCAGCGCGAACGCAGCGGTCTTGCCCGAGCCGGTCGCGGCGCAGGCCAGCAGGTCCTCGCCGCGCAGGATCGGCGCGACCGCCTGCGCCTGGATCGGCGTGGGCGCGGTGTAGCCGGCGGCGTCGAGCGCGCGGGAAAACGCGGGCAGCAGCTCGGGGGCGAGGCCCAGCGTGGCGAATGGCATGCAGCGTGGTCCGGAAGAGGGCGGCGAAACGATGCCGTCGCGATGCGCTGCGGCGGACGTAGCCGCGCAGCCTACCCGCAGCCGGACGCCTATGCGAGGCGTACGCGTCTGGGAGGCCAATTGCCGCCGCTCGAAAGACGCTCGATCGGCGACAGCGGCCCTTGCCCGAGCGTCCTGCGGGAAACGGTCGCCGCAGTCGCCGCTCGCTGGCAAGGCGAGGTGGCGCGCGGCGCGTGGAAAACCTGGCGCGTTGCCGGGTCGGTACCGAACCGGTCGCGCATGGCGACGTACGCAGGCGCCTCGCCATGCGCACCGGCGATAGCGCAGTCCGCTGGCTTGCCCGCAACGCCGTGTGGCCATATCGCCGCACGGCCACCGGTCCAGGTGGTCGTGCGGCGGGTGGTACCGGCTGCCGCGTTTACTGGCAGGTCACGCCGACCGAACTGAACGCGGCAGTCACCGCCGCCGCCGAACGGCCCAGGTCGCTGGCCGCGGTGCGCACGCCGCAGGCGCCGCTGTTGAAGCTGGTGCTCGGGGTCCAGTACAGGCGGTTGGCGCGGGCGAATACCTCGAAGGCAGTGCGCGTGTTCCAGCCGGAGGTGGTGGCCAGCTTGTAGAACGCCTTGTTGTAGACGCCGGAGGAGTAGTGCACGTCGAGCCCGCTGCGGTAGTTGGCGGCATTGTCGATCGAGGCGCCATCCTGCGGCGGATTGGCCATGTAGCGCAGCGCGCCGTTGGACTTGAAGATCTCAGGGCCGACCAGGAAATCGTTGCTGCCCTTGAGGTAGTACTCGGTGGCCTCGCCGGCGATGTCCGAATAGGCCTCGTTGATGCCGCCGGACTGGCCGGAGTAGGTGAGGCCGGAATTCTGCTCGGTGAAGCCGTGCGAGACCTCATGGCCGGCGACGTCGATGCTGACCAGCGGATAGAAGCGAGTGTTGCCGTCGCCGAAGGTCATCGTCGAACCGTTCCAGAACGCGTTCTCGTAGCGCGTGCTGTAGTGCACCCGCATCACCAACTGGAAGCTCAGCGGCGCCACCCCGGCATAGGCGCGGTACATCTTCTCGATGACGCCGCCGAAGTAGTGTGCATCGTTGATCGGCGAGTAGGCGCCATTGATGGCCTTGTAGGTGTTGCGCGGGCAGGCGAACTGGTAGGCCGTGCTGCCGGAGGTGCCGCCATTGAGGTTCACCGACTTGACCGTGCTGTTCTGCATGCGGCAGTTGTTGTCCACCTCGAGGAAGCCGTGGATGCTGCCGCTGGTGCCGTATTCGTACTGCCCGGTCTTGGCGTTGCCGCCGGGGCCGGTGGCGTCGCGCGTGGTCAGCCCCTCCCACTGCCGCAGCACCGCACCGCTGCGCGCGTCGACGATCACGAATGGGCGGGTCGGTTCGCCGCCCTGCGGCGCGTCGGCGAAGAACGACACCACGTAGGCCATGTGTGCGCGGTCGTCGTCGTCCAGGTAGATCATCTGCGGCGCCTGTGCGCGCTCGATGCGGCGCGCGGCCAGCGCATCGCCGAGCGCGGCGCGCTTGGCCACGTCCAGCGCGCGATTGGCCGGCAGCAGCGCGGCTGCAGCGGCAGTCGCGGTGGCCGGCAGTTCGCTGGCCAGGCCGGCGACCGAGCGCCCGAACAGGCTGCGCACGCTGCCGTCGCTGCGCTCGCTGACCACGACGTGCTCGCCCCAGATCGGCACGCCGCGGAAGGTCTGCTGGTAGCGGCTGTGGACGGTGCCGTCGTCGTCGGTGCTGCTGCTCAGCAGGCTCAGCGCGGACTCGGCATCCAGCCCGACCAGCTCGGCATGGCGCACCGCGGCGGCCGCGGGCACGCCGCCGAGGCTGGTGGCGGCGGCCTTGTACTGGGTGTTGAGCGTGCCGAGATCCTTGCCGTGCAGATCCACGCGTTCGGCCGCGGCGGCGGAGGTGGCGGCGAGGGCGAGCAGCAACGACGGCAGCAGCGCCAGCGGGCGCTGGCGGCGGATGGGCTGGGTCATTTGGAATTCCTCATGAGCGATAGGGAATGTCTTGCCGGCGCGGCAGCGCATGGCTGCCACGTTGCTTGCGGTTGCGTCGTGGATCGCGTCGGCATTGCGGCCAATGGCGCGCTGCCGTCCCCCTGGCAACGAACATAGCGATGCGGTTAGCGGCCGTGGTAGACGGCTTTCGCTCGAAGTGCCGATATGGGATGGCGAGCCTGCTATACCGTTTCGGCACGCGGGAGGGTGGGGACGCCTGCCGTGACGATTCGACGCAGCATGTCGGCAATAGCCGGGCTCGCTCAACCCGCGTTTGCGGCAGGCGATGCTGGTGGTTCGCGCCAGGGCACACAATAATCGCGCGCCTTCCGTGGGCAGGTGCACTGTTTCTCGCAAGCGGCGTGCGAACCGCTGCGGCGTGACGCGACGCGACGGTATGGCGTTCGCGAGAATGGCGGAAAACACGCACGCCAGCCGGATTGTGGCGCATGCGAGCGCTCGATTGCGATCCTTTCCTGTGCTTGGAAATGCCGCAGCGACTTGTTCGGTGCCACGCCAACGATGGTCGAAGCGCTGACGCGCAGGAGCGGCGGCTTGCGGTCTACGCCTCGGCATTGGATGGCAGCGCGGCGATCCGCTGCGGCTCGGTGAGGCCGCGCATGCGGCGCTGGTGCAGTGGCGGAACGTCAGCGGCGCGACCAGATGGCGCTGCAGATCATCCAGGCTTCGACGAGCAATTTATCCGACATGAGGGCCGCCGCTCCGTTGCGAAGCGGCGGCTCGCGGCTCAGCCCGCCAGCGCCAGGTCGTCGATCAGCGCGCGCAGGAAGCGCGCCGCTTCGCCGCCGGTGCAGGCGCGGTGGTCGAAGGTGACCGACAGCGGGATCAGCTTGTGCGTCTCGATGCCGCCCATCACCGGCACCAGCTGGTGGCGGGCGCGGCCGGCGGCGACGATCGCCACGCACGGCGGCACCACCACCGGGGTGGCGTAGCGGCCGGCGAACATGCCGAAGTTGGACAGCGAGATGGTGTAGCCGCTCAGTTCCGAGGCGGCGATGCTGCGCGCCTCCACCTGCTGGCGCAGGCGGCTGATGCCTTCGCGGATGCCGCGCGCGTCGAGCATGTCGGCATTGCGCAGGGCGGGCACGAACAGGCCGTCGTCGGTGTCCACGGCGATGCCGATGTCCACCTGCGCGTGCAGGGTGCGGGTCAGCGCGTCGCCATCGAACCAGGCGTTGAGCGCCGGCACCGCGCGGCAGGCGGCGACGATGCCGCGCACCAGGCGCGCGGTCATGTCGTTGCCGGGCGTCCAGGCGTGGATGTCGGCGTCGTCGTTGAGCGTGGTCGGCACCACCTTGGCGTGCGCATCGGCCATCACCCGCGCCATGTTGCGGCGTACGCCCTTGAGCTGCTCAGGCTGGCCGTGCGCGGTGGCGCCCGGCGGCTGCGTGCGCATCGGCTTGCCGGCGGCGGACAGCGGCGTGCGCGTCGGTGCTGCGGTGGTGGGCGCGGTTGCAGGGGGGGCTTCCGCCTTGACCTGCGCAGGCCGTGCGGTCGCGGCGGAAGCCGCTCCTACAGCGGCCGAGCCGTCGGCGGCGGCCTGCTTCACGTCGGCCAGGGTCACTGCGCCGTCGCCGCCGCTGGCGCGTACCCGGGTCAGGTCCACCCCCAGTTTCCTGGCCAGCGCGCGCACCGCCGGCATCGCGCGCACGCCGCCGACCGAGACCGTGCGTTCACTATGCACGGCGTTGGAGCTCTGCATCGCGCCGACCACGGTGCCGGCGTCGTCGCGCTCGCTGCCGCCTTGCGCCGTATCGGCGTCGCGCAGTTCGCCGCCGTCGTCGGAGGCAACGACGCGGTCGTTGTCGCCCGGCGCATCCGCGCCGGCGCCCTTGCCGGGGCTGGCTGGCGCGGCGCCGCCATGGTGGTGGCCGGTGTCCTGGCCCTCGGCGCGCTGCGGCATGCTGGCGTCGGGCGCGAACTGCGCCAGCATCGCGCCGGTGACGACGATGTCGCCCGGCGCGCCGGCCAGTTTCAGCACCTTGCCGGAGACCGGCGAGGGCACCTCGACCACCGCCTTGGCGGTCTCCATCGACACCAGCGGTTCGTCGAGCCGGATGGTGTCGCCTTCCTTGACGAACCATTCGACGATGGTCGCGTCGGGCAGGCCTTCGCCCAGGTCGGGCAGGTTGAAGCTCTTGGTTTCGCTCATGTGGTCTCTTCCAGCAGTTCCAGGTCGCGTGCCGGCAGCCAGCCCTGCGCGCCATCGGCGCGCTCGGCCCACCACCAGTCGCCGTATTCGTGATGCAGGGTCACGGTGTCGCCCTGCACCGCATCGAGTTCGCGCGCATCGTAGTCGCGCAGCGCTTCGGCGTGGCCGTCGCCGGTGGCGCGCAGCCAGGCCAGCGGCGCCCAGCCGGCGCTGCCGGCGGCGGTGGTGGTCCACACGAACGCCGGCCATTCCTCGTCGCGCACGCCCAGCAGCACCCGCTCGCCGGCGGCGACGCGGAGCGGATGCGGGTAGGTGGCGCGGTAGTCGCTGAGCAGGCGCGCGCGCATGTCAGCCTGCGGCGACGGCACGCTTGGCCGCCGCGACGATCTTGTCCACGCTCGGCAGGTATTTCATCTCCAGCCGGAACAACGGGATGTGCGTGTCGTAGCCGGTCACGCGCTGCACCGGCGCGACCAGGTCGTACATCGACTGCTCGGCCAGGCGCGCGGCGATCTCGGCACCGAAGCCGGCGCTGCGCGGGGCCTCCTGCACGATCACGCAGCGGCCGGTGCGCGCCACCGATTCGGCGATGGTGTCGAAGTCCAGCGGGCGCAGCGTGGCCACGTCGATGACCTCGGCGCTGATGCCGTCGGCGGCGAGCTTGTCGGCCGCTTCCAGCGCTTCCTTGACCTGCGCGCCCCACGCGACCAGGGTCACGTCGCTACCTTCGCGCAGCACGAAGCACACGTCCAGCGGCAGCGCCTCGCCGTCGTCGACCACCACTTCCTTGTACTGGCGGTACAGGCGTTTGGGTTCCATGTAGATCACCGGATCCGGCTCGCGGATCGCCGCCAGCAGCAGGCCGTAGGCGCGCTGCGGGGAGGACGGCAGCACCACGCGCAGGCCCGGCACGTTGGTGAAGATGGCTTCGTTGGCCTCGCTGTGATGCTCCGGCGCGCGGATCCCGCCGCCCCACGGCACGCGCAGCACCATCGGGCAATGCAGGCGGCCGCGGGTGCGGTTGCGCAGGCGCGCGGCGTGGCAGATCAGGTGATCGACCATCGGATAGACGAAGCCGTCGAACTGCGCCTCGGCCACCGGCTTCATGCCCTGCGCGGCCAGGCCGACGGTCAGCCCGGCGATGGTAGTTTCGTCCAGCGGCGTGTCCAGCACGCGCTGCGCGCCGAAGCGCTGCTGCAGGCCGGCGGTGGCGCGGAACACGCCGCCGTTGACGCCGACGTCCTCGCCCAGCACCAGCACCGACGGGTCGTGCTGCAGTTCCCAGGCCAGAGCCTGGGTGACCGCTTCGATCAGGGTGATGGGGGTGCTGGTCATCGGACTGTCTCCGCGCGCGGTGGCGGCGTGGTGGGCGGTGCCGGCCGCGTGCGTGGCGGCCGTGTCGGCAAGGCGGGGAGCGAGTTCATCCATGGCGCCGCTCCAGGGCGACGGCCTCGGCGCGCTGCGCGAGCAGCTCCGGCGGCGGGTCGGCGTACAGGTAATCGAACATCGCCTCCACTGGCTGCACCGGGGTGGCCAGGTAGGCGTCGACCTCGATGTCGACCAGGCGCGCGCATTCCTGCTTCCATGCCGCTTCCTCGGTCTCGCTCCACAGGCCCTGCGCGGTCAACCAGGTGCGTAGGCGGGTCAGCGGTTCGCGTTCCCAGGCCTGCTTGACCTCGGCCTCGTCGCGGTAGCGGCGGGCGTCGTCGGCGGTGGTGTGGTCGGACAGGCGGTAGGTCATGAATTCGATGACGCTGCCGCCCTGGCCGGACAGCGCGCGCTCGCGCGCCTGGCGCATCGCCTCCAGCACCGCGATCAGGTCGTTGCCGTCCACCTGCAGGCAATGCAGGCCGCCGGCCAGGCCCTTCTGCGCCAGGGTCTGCGCGCCGGTCTGCGCCGCGCGCGGCACCGAGATCGCCCAGCCGTTGTTGATCACGCACAGGATCAGCGGCAGCTGGTAGGCGCCGGCGGAATTGAGCGCGGCATAGAAATCTGTCTTCGACGAGCCGCCGTCGCCGCAGGTGGCGACCGCCACGTGGCCTTCGCCGCGCAGCTTGAACGCCAGCGCCGAGCCGGCGGCGTGCAGGCACTGGGTGGAGATCGGCACGCAGATCGGGAAGTCCTTGGCCGCGTCGGAATCGCGCAGGAAATCGCTGCCGCGCTCGTCGCCGCCCCAGTACAGCAATACTTCGCGCGGACGCACGCCGCGCATGAACATGGCGCCGTATTCGCGGTAGCTGGGCGCCAGCACATCGCCGCTGCGCATCGAGGCGCCGATGCCGATGTGGGTGGCCTCGTGGCCCAGGCACGAGGCGTAGGTGCCGAGCTTGCCGGTGCGCTGCAGGGCCACGGCCTTGCTGTCGAAGGTACGCACGTAGAGCATCTGCTTGAACAGCGCCAGCAGGGTCTGCGGGTTGGCCGAGTCGGCCGGAAGGGCGTCGCGGGCCGGCTGGCCGTCCGCGTCGAGGTACTGCAGGTATTCAATTTCGAATTGCGCGGCGATGGTCATGACGGCGGCACTCTCGACAACAAGTTTCAAATGATATGAGCTGGCATGTTAAGGAAGGCGTGCACAAAAGCCGTCCTGCACCGCAGCACGGCATCTTGCTGGATTGCAGCAAAAACGTGCCATGGGTTGGCTGCGCGCGCTGCTGGCGTTCATTTGGGAGATTGTTGCGCTGCGGTTGGCGGACGCGCGGTGGCTGTGGATGTCCAGCGGTGGACGTTTGGAGCTGGGCGCGATGGCGGGCTGCCGTGGTGTTCGGCGATTGCGCAAAAGCAACGGCGATGGCTGGAGCAAGAGCAAGATCAAGACCAAGATCAAGAGCTTTCGCGCCTGCTGGCGCGAGTCACTTTTGTCTTGGCAAAAGTAACCAAAACCGCTCCCGCCCGACACGAGCCGGTGCGATGAAGCCGCACCGGTGCCCTGCGCTCCTCGCGGCGAGCGGCACGGCGCCCAAACTCGCTTCGCTCAGACAGGGGCGCCTCTTCGGCCGCTCGCCGCTGCGGTGCTCGGCTCGCTTTAGGGCGGGAAGTTTTAGGAGCGACAGCTAACGGCAACAGCAAGAGCAACAGCAACGGCTCAGGAGCGGCCCTTCGGCTGTTCCCTTCTCCCCTTGGGACCATGGCCCCCTTTTCGGGGGAAGGTGCCCCGCAGGGGCGGATGAGGGTACGGGCGCAGCCTCGTGCATCCAACTCAGCGAGACGCTTCGCGCCGTACCCTCACCCCAACCCCTCTCCCGAGGGGAGAGGGGCTTGGCTGTTTCCTTCTCCCGTCGGGAGAAGGTGGCCCGCAGGGCCGGATGAGGGTACGGGCGAAGCCTCGTGCCCCAAACTCCGCGAGACGCTTCGCGCCGGACCCTCACCCCAACCCCTCTCCCGTGGGGAGAGGGGCTTTGACAGCGGAGGTTTCGAGGGCTACTGCAGTTTCGGGAGCCACGGCGAACTCCGGAGCGGGTGCAAAAGAAAAGGGCGCGGCTTTGCGGCCGCGCCCTTGTTCTGCCCGAAGGCGCTGCGCTCAGCGGCCGATGCGGGTGCTGAAGCGTGCCGTGTTGTCGGACGGGTCGGCATCGGGCGAGGCGGAGCTGGCGCTGGCCTGGATCACGATGGTGCGGTCGGCCGGCAACGGGCGGGTGGCCACGGCCAGGGTGAACGTGGTGCTGGCGCCCGGGGCCAGGTCGGCGCGGGTGCTGCACTGGAACTGCGCGCTGCGCAGGCCGTGGGCTTGCCGCACGCATTGCCAGCCGCGCGGCGGTACCAGCGCGGACAGCACCGACAACGTGTTGCCGCTGACGCTCAGGCTGGCGCGGCGCACCGGCGCATTGCCGTGGTTGCGCAGGGCGATGCGGTAGTTGGCGCCGAACGCGGTCAGCGGCAGCGTCGCCGGGCCGTCGATGCGCAGCGCCAGGTTGCCGGCAGGCGCGGCCTGCACCGCCACCGCGGCGCTGGCGCCGTTGTTGCCGGCGTTCGGGTCCTCGGTCTGCGAGGCGACCGAGGCGGCCAGGCGCAGCGTGCGGCCGACCAGCTCGGCGGTGGCCGGCACCGCCACCTCGAAGCGCTGCGCCGCACCCGCGGCGAACTGCGTCGTGGTGCAGGTGACCACGGTCTGCGCGCCCACGTCCGGTGCCGCGCAGTCCCAGCCCGGGGCGGCGCTCAGGGTCGGCGTCACCGCCGCGTCGAGCGCGAAGGCGACCGCGGCGAAGCGGGCCGCGTCCGGACCGGCGTTGCCGACCTCGACGCTGTAGCGGATCGTGTCGCCGGCGTAGACCGCGGCATTGGCCGCGCTCGCGGTCACGCCCAGGTCGGCGCGCTGCAGCGGCTTGAGCTTGAGCAGCACCACCGCCGGGTCGTGGTCGGACAGCCGCGCCGGCGAATTGGCGTCGTTGCGCGCGGTGGCCGGGAAGTCGGCATTGAGCCGCGCATGGCTTTCGCTCAGCGTAGCGATCTGCGCCGACCCCATCAGCGCGCTGTTGGCCAGCACGTGGTCCAGCGACTGCACGTTGCCGTCGTAGGCGTACGAGTAGCTCTGGTCCGGCGTGGACAGCAGGGTCAGGTTGTACAGGTCCGGGTCGACCAGGTCGGCGCCGTCGCCCTCGACCACGGTCTGCGCGTCGGCCGACGGCAGGCCGGTCACCGTGCCCATCGCATCGACGTAGCCGTCGTTGAACTCGAAGGCGTTGAAGTCGCCCATCACCAGCATCTGCTCGGCGGGATCGGCGGCCTGGCGCGCCTGCAGCAGGTTGGCCAGGAACACCGCCTGCGCCTGGCGCTTGGCGCGGATGCGCTGGCCGCTGGCGTCGTCGGTCTCGGCGCCGTTGAGCGAACGCTGGTGCACCTCGACCACGGTCAGCGGCAGCGTGCGGCCGTCGGCGAAATGCACTACTGCCTTCAGCAGCAGCGGCGGGCGGTCGTTGAGCAGGCTGGTGCCGCCGGCCGGCTCGGTCCAGGTGGTGGTCTTGCCTTCCTGGCTGACCGACACGACCTCCACGCGGGCGACGCCGGCACCGACCGCGCCGGTCTTGACCAGGAAGCCGACGTCGATGCCGCCGACATCATTGCCTTCCTGCAGATAGGCCACGTACTGCGGATCGGGTTGGCCGGCGGCGACCGCATCGCTGTTGACGCGCGCGGCCAGGGTCTGCAGCACGCTCAGGCTCTCCACTTCCACCGTGCCCAGGATGTCGGGCGTGTTGAGGTAGTTGCGGATCGCCAGCGAGGCCTTGTTGAGCCGGGCTTGGTAGGCGGCCGGGGTCAGCACCGGTTCGCCGATCGCCGGGTCGTTCTGGTCGTCGAAGAAGCGCTCCATGTTGTAGGTGGCGACGTTGACGTCGTCGGCCTGCGGCGCCGGTGCCGGCTTGGGCTGGTCGGCACCGTTGCATTGCACGGTGGGCGCGGTTTCCGGATAGATCGTGTAGCGGCGGAAGCTGTAGTCCAGCGGTCCGCTGACGCCGAGCACCACGCAGCCGCCGGCCACGTCGATGCGCTCGCCGCCGAGGCCGGCGCTGCCCACCGCGATCACCTGCGGATTGGTGTTCCAGCGCGGCACGCCGGCCGGCGAGCCGGCCGGCAGCGGGTCGGGCTGCTGCACGCCGGGAGTGCGCCAGGCGCGCGGCAGGCCGGTGACTACGGCATGGAACACGCCGTTGCTGCTGGCGGTGGCGTTGGTCTCGTTGACGTTGCCGCCGGTGGGCGCGTTGACGGTCAGGCTGGGCGCGGCCACGCGCATGCCTTCCAGGCGCTCGAGCTGGTCGTAGGCGCCGCTCGGGTCGGGGAAGCTGGTGGTCAGCGTCACCGCGGCCGGCAGCGGATTGCCGGTGGACTGCAGCAGTACGGTTGGTGTGCCCAGCTCGGTCAGTGGCGGCTGGGTCGGGTCGGCGCTCGGCACGTACTCGAGCACGGTGGCCTGCACGCGCACCGCGTTGCCCACCGCGGCCTCGGCCGGCGGCGCGCTGCCGGTGTAGACGTAGATGCCTTCGGAGGTCTGCGGATCGGCATCGGCCTGGGCGTCGGGCGCCTGCAGGAAGAAGCCGGCGCTGCGCCGCGCGGTGACGATGCCGCTGGTGGCGACGATCTGCCCGACCAGCGGCGAGCGCGCGCCGCTGCCCTGGATGCTGTGGATCGGCACCAGGTTGAAGTCGTCGTTGAGGATCACGCCGCTGGCGGTCAGCGTGGCCGGCAAGGCGCCGCTGATGCCGCTGACGTCGAGGTAGAAGGTCTCGTCGGGTTCGTTGGCGGTGTCGCCATTGACCAGCACGCTGACCTGCGCGCTGCTGTCGCCGGCGGCGATGGTCACGCTGGTCGCGGCCAGGGCCTGGTAGTCGCTGCCGGCGCTGGCGCTGCCGTCGCGGGTGGCGACGCTGAAGCTCACCCCGCCGCTGCCGGCCGGCTGGCTCAGGGCGATGGTGAACACGAACGCGGTGCTGCCGCTGTCGCCTTCGCCGCGGCTGACGTTGGCCACGCTGGCCACCGGCTGGTTGCCGCCGCCGCACAGGTTGAGCGCCGCCGCGGCGTTGCGCGGGGTCGGCGCGCCGGTGGCGAAGTCGGCATTGTTGTTGTCGCTGTCGCTGCAGCCGCCGTTGCCGCGCAGCACCGCCAGGGCGTTGCTCGGCGCGGCGGTCGGCGCGCTGCCTTCGGCGCAGCTGGCGGTGCTGCCGTAGCCGACGAAATCGACGTTGCCGGCGGGGCAGGCGCCGCTCAGCGCGGCCGCCGCATTGCTCAGCGCGACCTTGCCGGCGGTGCCGCTCATCGCGGTGGTGCCGGTGGCGTCCGGGGTCGGCAGCGCAGTGCTGCCGCCACTGCCGTCGGCCTGCTTGACCAGGTAGTAGCCGCCCGCCGGGATGCTGCCGGCCAGCGCGGTGACCTGCCAGCTGCTGCCGGCGGCCGAGGCGTACTGCAGCGACCAGCCGGCCAGGCTCACCGCCTCGTTGCCGTTGTTGTGCAGTTCGACGAAATCGCTCTTGTAGGTGGCGCCGCTGTTGCCGCCACCGCCATAGACCTGGCTGATGACGACCTGGGCCTGGCCGGTTCCGGCACAGGCAAGCGCGCACGACAACACTGCGGCACGAAGCAGCATGGTTCGCATGACGAAGACTCTCCCCAATCCTTGAAGACGTGACGACGGATGACGATCGGGCGCCCCCCAAGGCGCCGGCTCGATTCTGCCCGAGTTTGCCGCCCGCCGCTGACCGGGATGTGACAGGCGTCGCTGCGGTACCCTTGCCGGCCCCGGACCGCCGTACCCGCCCATGCCCGTCGAACAGAACCAGCGCCCGCTCGAAGCCGGCATCCACACCGACCTGGAGGGCCGCCTGACCTACGGCGGCTACCTGCGGCTGGACCAGCTGCTGTCCGCGCAGCAGCCGCTGTCCGATCCGCCGCACCACGACGAGATGCTGTTCATCATTCAGCACCAGACCTCGGAGCTGTGGCTGAAGCTGCTGGCGCACGAGTTGCGCGCGGCGATCGTGCACCTGCAGCGCGACGAGGTCTGGCAGTGCCGCAAGGTGCTGGCGCGCAGCAAGCAGGTGCTGCGCCAGCTGACCGAGCAGTGGTCGGTGCTGGAAACGCTGACCCCGTCCGAATACATGGGCTTTCGCGACGTGCTCGGCCCGGCCTCCGGCTTCCAGTCGCTGCAGTACCGCACCATCGAATTCCTGCTCGGCAACAAGAACGCGCAGATGCTGCGCGTGTTCGGCCACGACCCCCAGGGCCAGGCGGCGCTGCAGGCGGTGCTGGAAGCGCCCAGTCTGTACGAGGAATTCCTGCGCTACCTGACCCGCTTCGGCCATGCCGTGCCCGAGCAGTACCGGGCGCGCGACTGGCGCCAGCCGCACGTCAGCGACCCGCTGCTGCGGCCGGTGCTGGAGCGCATCTACGAGAACACCGATCGCTACTGGCGCGAATACGCGCTGTGCGAGGACCTGGTGGACCTGGAGACGCAGTTCCAGCTGTGGCGCTTCCGCCACATGCGCACGGTGATGCGGGTGATCGGCTTCAAGCGCGGCACCGGCGGCTCCAGCGGCGTGGGCTTCCTGCAGCAGGCGCTGGCGCTGACCTTCTTCCCGGAGCTGTTCGAGGTGCGGACGTCGGTTGGGCTGGAAAGCCGGGACCGGGGACCTGGGACCGGGGACCCGGGAGCGGCATCGCAGGAACCGTAAGGCCACCGCCGGCGCCGCGCTTGCCAGGGAATCGCTGCGGCTGGGCACCCCTGCTTTCCCGGTCCCTGGTCCCCGGTCCCCGGTCCCCGGTCCCGCCAATTTGACGTCCCCGCCAACTGTCGGTGATGCTCGCCCGTTACCCGGCCCGGCCGGAATCGCCCAGCCCATACTGAATACGCAAGGGAACACCGCATGAGCGTTGACGACGTCGCGTCGCACCCCCCCGCCTCACCGCAGCCGCCCGAATTCAAGACCTTGCTGGGCCATCCACGGCCATTGTGGATGCTGTTCATGACCGAATTCTGGGAGCGCTTCGCGTTCTACGGGATTCGCTGGGCGTTGGTGCTGTACATCGTGGCGCAGTTTCATGACGGCCAGGGGACGGGCCAGGCGCCGGCCAGCGCCACCTACGGCGCCTACCTGGCGCTGGTGTACGCGGCGGCGATCTTCGGCGGCTACATCGCTGACCGGGTGCTCGGCTACCAGCGCTCGATCCTGGTCGGTGCGGCGGTGATGTCCGCCGGCCTGTTCCTGATCTCGATCCCGAACCCGCAGATCTTCGAGCTGGGCCTGGCCACCGTGGTGGTCGGCAACGGTTTGTTCAAGCCCAACATCTCGACCATGGTCGGCCAGCTGTACAGCGCCGCCGACCCGCGCCGGGACAGCGGC
The DNA here is from genome assembly GCF_035026585.1 of Xanthomonas sp. WHRI 7945. NCBI lineage: Bacteria > Pseudomonadati > Pseudomonadota > Gammaproteobacteria > Lysobacterales > Lysobacteraceae > Xanthomonas > Xanthomonas sp. WHRI 7945. The sequence goes on along the minus strand of NZ_JAYIQP010000018.1, from coordinate 51,860 downwards.
TTCACCATCTTCTACATGGGCATCAACCTGGGCGCGATGATCGCGCCGTGGCTGACCCAGCAGCTGGCCGAGAAGGTGTTCGGCACCGCGGCGATGCCGTCGTACAAGATGGTGTTCATCGCCTCGGGCATCGGCATGCTGATCAGCCTGGTGTGGTTCTGGTTCGGCCGCGCCCAGCTCAAGGGCATCGGCGCACCGATCCACGACGGCGCCAGCCGCATGCGCGTGGTGTACGTGCTGCTCGGCATGCTGGTGGCGATCCCGGTGGTGTACCTGGCGCTGGCCGCCGGCGCCGGGGTGCTGCAGTGGATCCTCAGCACGATGTTTGTGATCCTGGCGGTGATGCTGCTGATCGAAGGCATCCGCAACGGCAAGGTGGCGCGCGACAAGGTGATCGCGATGCTGATCATCTTCGCCTTCAACGTGCTGTTCTGGATGTTCTTCGAGCAGGCGGGCAGTTCCTTTACCTTCCTCGCCGACGAAATCGTCAATCGCCGGTTCGGCGACTGGACCTTCCCCACCGCCTGGTTCCAGTCGGTGAACTCGCTGGCCATCATCACCCTGGCGCCGCTCATCGCCTGGATCTGGGTCAAGGCCGGCCGCTTCAATCCCTCCATCTCGCGCAAGTTCGCGCTGGGCCTGACCTTCAATGGCCTGGCGTTCCTGTTGCTGATGTTCGCGCTGTCGAGCCTGGTCGACGACGCCGGCAAGATCCCGTTCTGGACCCTGTTCATGGTCTACGTGATCCAGTCGGTGGGCGAGCTGTGCCTGTCGCCGATCGGCCTGTCGATGGTGACCAAGCTGGCGCCGCTGCGCCTGGTCGGCTTCGGCATGGGCGGCTGGTTCCTGTCCACCGGCATCGGCAACAACCTGTCCGGCATCTTCGCCAGCCATGTCAGCGGCGAGGGCGGGATGACGGTATCTTCCGCCCTGAGCGGGTATACCTTCGGTTTCTGGGCGCTGCTTGGCTCGGGCGTGTTGCTGTTCCTGATTGCACCGTTGATCAGCAAGCTGATGCACGGTGTCAAATGACGTGAGGTAGATCGCAATGTCGAACAAGACGATCAAGACAATAGGCAGCGCCGCGGCGCTGCTGCTGGCACTGTCAGGCTGCGAGAAGGCCGTCGCACCGGAGGCCGAGCAGGCCCCGGCCAAACCGTTGGACACCTCGGTGCAGAAGCCGCCGGTGGCCGATCCCAGCCAGCCGGTGGCCTCGGGCAATACGCCCGCCGCCGCCGACGTGGCCGCGGTGGCGGCGCTGAGCGCGCAGTTCGACCCGGCCCGCGACCCGGCCAAGGACCTGGAGACCGCGCAGGTGGAAGCCAAGCGCGGCGGCAAGCGGATCCTGCTCGACGTGGGCGGCGAGTGGTGCTCGTGGTGCCACATCCTCGACCAGTTCATCGAGGGCGATGCGGAACTGCGCAGCTTCCGCGACGCCAACTACGTGTGGGTCAAGGTCAACTACAGCGACGACAACAAGAACGAGGCGTTCCTGGCCCAGTACCCGAAGATCGAGGCCTACCCGCACCTGCTGGTGCTGGATGCCGACGGCAAGCTGCTGCAATCGCAGTTCACCGGCGAGCTGGAGAAGGGCAAGGGCTACGACCGCAAGAAGTTCTTCGACTTCCTCAAGCAGTGGGCGCCGCCGCAGACCTGAGCGAAGCGGCAGGGCGTCTTGCTGGCAGCCGGAAGGTATTGAACCTGTAGGAGCGGCTTCAGCCGCGACAGGCTTTACCGGTAGAGCCCGTCGCGGCTGAAGCCGCTCCTACAGGGGTTCGTGCATCCGCCGGATCTCCATGTGGAGCGATTTCAGTCGCGACAGCTTCACCGAACGGCGCGTTGCGGCTGCAGTCGCTCCCATAGAGTCCCGCTCGGCCGTGTCTGCGTAGCCGAGCACGCAAATCGCCGCGCGAGGCGGCATCTCGCCGCGCGCGAGGCAGCACCCGGCCTTTGTAGGAGCGGCTTTCAGCCGCGACAGATCGCTACGAGGCGCAGCAGGCCATCAGTCGCGGCCAAGCCGCTCCTATGGGATTTCCGTGGACCACTGGATCCTCATCATGGGAGCGGCTTCGTCGCGGCGGGCCTTACCGTCGGGCGCGCCACTCCCGCGACGCCGCGGCTACTTGCCGGTCATGCTCGGCAAGCCCTCGGCCGCCAAGCGGTCGATCAGCCGGTGCAGCACGCGCTGCTCTTCCTCGCTGAACGGCGCCAGCAGGCGGCGCTCGCATTCCAGCACCATCGGCGCGACCACCTGGTAGACCTCCACGCCCGCCGCCGTCAGGTGCAGTACCGAGCGGCGGCGGTCGTCGCCATGGGTCTCGCGCTGGATGAAGCCGCGCTCGAGCAGGCGCGCCACCGCGCGGCTCACCGCCACCTTGTCCATCGCGGTGCGCTCGGACACCTCGCCGGCCGACAGCCCCGGGTACAGCGCCAGCACCGCCATCACCCGCCATTCGGTCACCGCCATGCCGTAGCGCTCGCCGTAGACGCGGGCGATGTTGCTGCTGATCCGGTTGGACAGCACGCTGATGCGGTAGGGCAGGAACTGCTCCAGGTCGAGCGAGGGCTGCTCGGGAGCGGGTGGGGCGGAGGGAGCGATCGACGTCATGCTGCATTGCACCTTGCTGGTGGTTTCATTTGTAACTACAACGGAGGACACTACCAGCCATTCTCGCGAGTCTGGCGTCCGTCCGCATCCGAAATTTCGGCCGGCCGCGGCCCGCGTCCTCCAGGAGACGAGCCATGAGCGCACAACCGCAGTATCCGTCCCAGCCGGCCAACCTGGGTATGCAGGTCACCACCTTCGAAAACCCGATGGGCATCGACGGCTTCGAATTCGTCGAATTCGCCGCGCCGGCCGGGCAGGGCGAACAGCTGCACGCCTACTTCCGCAGCATGGGCTTCAGCGCGGTGCTGCGCCATCGCAGCCGCGCGATCACCGTGTACCGGCAGGGCGGGGTCAACTTCCTGGTCAACGAGGAGCCGGATTCCTTCGCCGCCGACTTCGCCGCCGCGCACGGCCCCTGCGCCTGCGGCTTCGCGATCCGCTTCCGGCATCCGGCCGACGAGGTGTTCGCCAAGGTGCTGGAGAACGGCGGCGAAGCCATCGCCGACAAGGCCGACACCCGTGCGGTGCCGGCGCCGGTGGTCAAAGGCATCGGCGACTGCATGCTGTACCTGGTCGACCGCTATGGCGAAAAGGGGTCGGTGTACGCCGAGTTCGAACCGGTGCCCGGCGCCGAGCCGCACCCGGCCGGCTTCGGCCTGACCTTCATCGACCACCTGACCCACAACCTGTACTTCGGCAACATGCAGCGCTGGTCGGACTACTACGAGCGCCTGTTCAACTTCCGCGAGATCCGCTACTTCGACATCAAGGGCGCCAAGACCGGGCTGACCTCCAAGGCGATGACCGCGCCGGACGGCGTGGTGCGCATCCCGCTCAACGAATCGTCCGACCCGAAGAGCCAGATCAACGAATACCTGGACGCCTACCACGGCGAAGGCATCCAGCACATCGCCTGCTTCACCGACGACATCTACGAGACGGTGGAGCGCATGCGCGCGGCCGGGGTCGAGTTCCTGGATACGCCGGACGCGTACTTCGAGGTGATCGACCAGCGCATCCCCAACCACGGCGAGGACGTGCCGCGGCTGGCCCGGAACAAGATCCTGATCGACGCCGACCTGGAGACCAAGCAGCGCAAGCTGCTGCAGATCTTCACCCAGAACTGCATCGGCCCGATCTTCTTCGAGATCATCCAGCGCAAGGGCAACGAGGGCTTCGGCGAAGGCAACTTCCAGGCCCTGTTCGAGAGCATCGAGCGCGACCAGATGAAGCGCGGCGTGCTCTGACGCGAAAAACAGGCATGCGCCGACGCGGCAAGAGCCCCTCTCCCGACGGGAGAGGGGTTGGGGTGAGGGTACGGTGGCGCTATGAGAGTCAAACCGCCGCTCCCCACTTCAACGCTGCAAAACGCACGCTTGCTGCGTAGGGCCATGACCGATGCCGAACGCAAACTATGGAGTTGCCTGAGAGGCGGCCAGTTGCAAGGCGTCAAGTTCCGGCGCCAATATCCGATTCCTCCCTATGTCGCCGATTTTTGCTGCGTGGCGTCGAAGTTGATCGTTGAGCTGGATGGTTCGCAACATAGCGAAACGAGCGATGCGACAAGAACACGCTGGCTTGAGTCGCAAGGCTGGCGAATCGTCCGCTTTTGGAGCAACGATGTGCTGCTGTCGACGAATGCCGTGATCCAGGTGATTTGCGATGTTACGGCGGCGCCGTACCCTCACCCCAACCCCTCTCCCGGTGGGAGAGGGGCTTGATTTCGAAGGCCCAAGTGCATGCATGACCATCATCGCTACATGTCCGGCTTCGGCAACGAATTCGCCACCGAAGCAGTGCCCGGTGCGCTGCCGCAGGGGCAGAACTCGCCGCAGCGCGTGGCCCATGGCCTGTACGCCGAGCAGCTGTCCGGCACCGCGTTCACCGCGCCGCGCGGCGTCAACCGGCGCAGCTGGCTGTACCGGATCCGCCCGGCGGCGGTGCACGGTGCGTTCGCCGCCTACACGCAGGCCGGCGGCTTCCACAACGACTTCAACGCCGGGCCGGTGTCGCCGGACCAGTTGCGCTGGAGTCCATTGCCGCTGCCGCAGGCGCCGGTGGATTTCGTCGACGGCCTGTACACGATGGCCGGCAACGGCTCGGCCGAGGCGCAGCATGGCGTGGCGGTGCATCTGTACGCGGCGAACGCCTCGATGCAGGACCGTTTCTTCTACAACGCCGACGCCGAGCTGCTGATCGTGCCGCAACTCGGGCGGCTGCAGCTGTGCACCGAACTGGGCACGCTCGAGGTCGAGCCGCAGGAGATCGCGGTGATCCCGCGCGGCGTGCGTTTCCGCGTCGCGCTGCCCGACGGACAGGCGCGCGGCTACGTGTGCGAGAACTTCGGCGCACTGTTGCGGCTGCCCGACCTGGGGCCGATCGGCGCCAACGGCCTGGCCAATCCGCGCGACTTCCTCACCCCGGTGGCCGCCTACGAGGACGCCGAAGGCGAGTTCGAATTGATCGCCAAGTTCCAGGGTCACCTGTGGCGCGCGCCGATCGCGCATTCGCCGCTGGACGTGGTCGCCTGGCACGGCAACTACGCGCCGTACAAGTACGACCTGCGCCGTTTCAACACGATCGGTTCGATCAGTTTCGACCATCCCGATCCAAGCATCTTCACCGTGCTCACCGCGCCCAGCGACACGCCCGGCACCGCCAACCTGGACTTCGCGATCTTCCCGCCGCGCTGGCTGGTGGCGCAGCACACGTTCCGCCCGCCGTGGTTCCACCGCAACGTGGCCAGCGAGTTCATGGGCCTGGTGCACGGCGTCTACGATGCCAAGGCCGAAGGCTTCGCGCCGGGCGGCGCCTCGCTGCACAACTGCATGAGCGGGCATGGCCCGGACGCGGCCACCTTCGACAAGGCCTCGCAAGCGGACCTGTCGCGGCCGGACGTCATCGCCGACACCATGGCCTTCATGTTCGAGACCCGCGCGGTGCTGCGCCCGACCGCGCAGGCGCTGGCCGCCGCGCACCGGCAGCGCGACTACCAGCGGTGCTGGCAGGGCCTGCGGCGCAATTTCCACGCGCCCTGAGCGCGCGGTGCGTGGCGCACCGGCCCGCACCGCGCCGTGGGCTGCGGCCACCGCCTACAGCAGTGCGCTCAGGCGGCTTCCAGTTCCAGCGACGCGCGCGGCGGGGTGGCAACACTTGTAGCGTGCGCTGCGCGTAGCGCCGGAGGTCATTTTCCGCGCGCCCCGACTGCGTCGCGCACCGTCCGCGCCGACCGAGGGTCAGCAGTACGGCGGTGCGCTCAGGCGGCTTCCAGCGACGCGTGCAGTGGGGCGGGCAGCACTTCCAATACGCGCTCGCGGATGCGCTGCGCGTAGCGCTCGGAGGTCATTTCCGGCATCGCGCGCAAGGCGTTCGCGATCGCCTGCAGCGTGGTGGCGTCCTCGCGCGCATCGCGCAACTGCTGCTGCAGCGGGCGCGAGGCCGGATGGCGCTGCAGTTGCAGCAGGTCGAGCAGATACATGCGCGCGTTGAGCAGCGCGCGGCGCGGATCCGCTGGCGCCGCGGCCGGCGCTGCCGGAGCCGCGACCGGTGCGGCGACGGCGCGGCCATCATCCAGATAGCCCTGCTGCAAGAGCGCCTGCACGATCGCCGCGGCGTTGCTGCCGCCCAGCGCGGCCAATTCCTCGACGCTGCGCTGGCCATCGGCCAGGATCAACACGCGCCGCTGGCGCATGTCCAGTGGCGCGGCGTGGGATTGCAGTGCCGCGAGGGCGAGGGCGGTCTTGCGCGGATGCATGGCAGTGGTACCGGAAGAGGCGCAGCTTCGCCTTTGGCGGTGAAACGCTGATGACAGGCGATGCGCGCTGCGCGGCGGCGAGTCGCGTGCGGGTACGAGGCAAGGCCAGTGTGAGGCGGGAAACTTCGTCTACGCACGGGTGTCGATGCCTTGCCTCCTGGGGTGCCGGACGAATGCGATGCGCCGCATGTGCAGCAGCGTTCGCCGGCACCATCAACATCAACGCCACAACCACAACCACAACGACAACGACAACGACAACGACAACGACAGCGGCAGCGGCAGCGGCAGCCAAGACCAATGCCAAGGCGCGGGGTTACAGCGCAGCCACGGGCACGGCTACGGCTAAGTCAAAGCTAAAGCTAAAGCTAAAGCTAAAGCTGCTGAGCCGGGTGGCGATAGCGAGGACGATGGCGGACCTGCGTCGTGATTCCGCAACGCCAGCCAGTGCATGCATCCGCCGCGCGCGCTAGCCTATGCGCTGCTCTTGCGAGGAACTGCGATGAAGCCGACCCTGCCCGCCGCCGCATTGCTGCTGCTCGCGCTGAGCGCTTGCGACACATCGCCGCCAGCATCGCCGCCGTCGGCGTCAGCGCCCGCCGCGGCGAACGACGACGCCTTGCCGCCGCCGCCACTGGACCAACCCGATACCGACGTGCCGCCGGCGCAGGCCCCGGCCGCGGCGATACCGCCGGAGATGGCGCCGGCCGAGCGCCAACTGGCCCGCGCCGACGGCTACGGCGACCTGCGCCTGGGCATGAGCGCGGCGCAAGCGCGCACGGCATGGGGCGGCGAGCTCGATGGCCAGCCTGGCGAGGCCGGCGGTTGCTATGTCCTCAGGCCGCGCTGGGCCAAGGGCGGCACCGACTTCGGCCTGATGTTCGAGGCCGACAAGCTGGTGCGCTATGACGTGCGCACTCCCAAGGAGACCGCGCCGGGCGGCGGCAAGGTCGGCATGGACTTGGCGCAGCTGCGCGCGCTGTATGCCGGGCGCCTTGAGGAGCAGCCGCACAAGTACATCGAAGGCGGCAAGATCCTGCGCATCTCCAGCGCCGCCGGAGAGTCCGGCGTACTGGTGTTCGAGATCGATGCCGCGGGCAAGGCCAGCGCCTGGCGCGTCGGCCTGCCACCGCAGGTGGACTACGTCGAAGGCTGCGGCTAGCTGGATCACTTCCGGGAGGTGTGCCGTCGCGAAGGACATCACGGTGATTCGCGAAGGCGTCGGAACTGATGACCCAGACCCGCCGGAGTTCCTTCCACAGTGCACCCAGCCAATGCATGCGGCTTTGAGGAGTGGTTTCAACCGCGACAGCTACCGCGGCGAGACGAAGGCGTCGGCAGCAGTCGGGGCTGAAGCCCCTCCCACAGTGCGCCCAGCCAGCGCACCGCGGCTTTGTAGGAGCGGTTTCAACCGCGACAGATACCGCGTAAGACGATGGGCTTCGGCAGACAGGCTGCGTAGCAGTCGGGGCTGAAGCCCCTCCCACAGTGCACCCAATCAGCGCACCGCACGTTGTAGGAGCGGTCTCAACCGCGACAGGTACCGCGACGAGGCAACAGGATTGGGCAGCTGACGGGACTGAAGCCTCCTTCACAGTCCAGTCTGGCAGACTCGTCGCAAGCCCCTGTGGGAGCGACTTCAGTCGCGACGAGCGAAGCGGTGGACCTGAAGCTCCAGAACGGCCGTCTGAACGGATGGCCCCAGGCTATCCGGAACCTCCTGCAATTGTGCCCTCCAACCTGCCGGGGCCTTCACAGGCGCGGTTCTGGTTGGCTCGATTGGCGCCGGCAACCGCGACCGGCGAAGGCGCCCGCGCCTGGGCAAACACTACCTAGCCACGGATCGCCGCGCCTTCGCCACGATGACGACCGCATCATCCGGGCTGCGCATAGAATCGCGCATCGTAACGGCGAGGGGATGGGCGATGGCGAGCGCGATCGGCTTGGTGCTGGTGGGACTGCTGTTGCTGGCCTTGGGCGGCGACTCGATCGTCAAGGCGGCGTCCGGCCTGGCGCAGCGCTGCGGCGCCTCGCCGTTCGTCGCCGGCCTGCTGCTGGTGGCGTTCGGCACCTCGTTGCCGGAACTGGCGGTCAATGCGCGCGCCTACGCGGTCGGCGCGCAGGACCTGGCGCTGGGCAATGCGGTCGGCAGCAACCTGGCCAACCTGGGCCTGACCCTGGCGCTGGCCGCGCTGGCGGCGCCGCTGCTGGTGCGCACGCGGCTGCTGTCGCCGCTGCTGGTGGTGCTGGCGGTGGCGACGCTGGCGCTGATCGGCTTCGGCCTGGATGGGGCGATCGCGCGCTGGGAAGGCGTGCTGCTGTTGCTGGGTTTCGTCGGCGTGCTGGTGTTCCTGCTGCGCCGCGCGCGCGGCGAGGACGCCGCGCGCCAGCTCGGCCTGTCCGGCTATGCGGTGACCCGTACCGCGCTCGGCCTGAATCTGCTGCGCCTGCTGATCGCGATCGTGCTGCTGTATTTCGGCGCCAAGCTCGTGGTCGATGCGGCGCCGCGGCTCGGCGCCGCCTGGGGCCTGTCGCCGTTGCTGGTCGGCCTGCTGCCGGTTGCGATCGGCACCGCGCTGCCGGAAGCCGCCGCCGCGATCGCTGCGGCGCGGCGCGGGCAGGGCGACATGGTGGTCGGGCACGTGCTCGGCTCCAGCCTGTTCAACCTGCTGGTGGTGATCGGCGGCATGGCGGCGCTGCGTCCGCTGCCGTTGCCGGCCTCGTTCGTGCGCCTGGAACTGCCGGCGGCGGTCGCGCTCAGCGTGGTGCTGTACCCGATGCTGCGCGGCGATATGCGCATCAGCCGCGGCGAAGGCGCGGTGCTGCTGGTCGCGTTCCTGGCTTGGGTGGGGCTGGAAGTGGCGTTGGTGAGCTGAGGCGGGACTCGGGACTGGGGACTCGGAAAAGCGGGGAGCCTGCCAGGCGATGCCACTTGTAGGAGCGGCTTCAGCCGCGACCGGGCGTTACCGGCAATGCCCGGTCGCGGCTGAAGCCGCTCCTACAGGATCGCGCCAACCGCGGCACAGCCAGGTCGGAATCTTCTAGCGCTCGTCCTGCTGCGCCGGCGGCGGCAGCCCTTCCTTGTCGGCGTGGTCGCTGCCCGGCACCTGCGGCCGCTGTTCCATCATCAGCGACAGCGCCGCCTTGGCCATCATGTGCGCGCTGATCGGGGCGGTGATGAACAGGAACGCGGTGATCAGCAGTTCGCGCGGTTGCGGGTCCTGGCCCAGGAACAGGTGGTAGCCGACCGAGGCCAGCAGCACGCAGCCCACGCCCAGGGTGCTGGCCTTGGTCGGCGCGTGCAGGCGCTTGAAGAAGTCCGACAGCTTCACCAGCCCCAGCGCGCCGAGCAGGATGAAGAAGCAGCCGACGATCAGCAGCAGCGACAGCCCGACCTGCAGCAGCCCGATCATTCGACGATGTCCCGGCGCAATACGAACTTGCTCAGCACCACGGTGCTGCCGAAGCCGAGCATGGCGATCACCAGCGCGGCCTCGAAATAGATCGGCGAATCCAGGTACATGCCGAACAGCATCAGCTCGGCGATCGCGGTCACCGACAGCGTGTCCAGCGCCAGGATGCGGTCGGGCACCGTCGGCCCGCGCAGCAGCCGCCACAGCGCCAGCAGCATCGCCAGCGCCACCACGTGCATGCATACGGCGATGGTGCCCTCGATGAACATGTGGCCGGTCATGGGAAGATCTCCATCAGGGGCGCTTCGTAGCGCGTCTTGATCTGCCGGATCACGGTCTCGGCGTCGTCCAGGTGCAGCACGTGCACCAGCAGATACTTGCGGTCGTCCGACAGCGCCGCCGACACCGTGCCCGGGGTCAGCGTGATCATGCTGGTCAGCGCGGCGATGCCGTGGATGTTGGCGATGTCCAGCGGCACCCAGATGAAACCGGGATGGATCCGCGATTCCGGGCCCAGCACCTGCAGCGCCACCACCACGTTGGAGCGCACGATGTCCCAGGCGACCACGCACAGCATCTTCGGTACCGGACGCAGCGAGCCGATGCGCGCGAACTCGCGGTCCAGGCGCGCGGCGAACAGCGGCACCGCCACGCCCAGCAGCGCGCCCAGCAGCACCTGGGCCAGGCTGAAGCTGTCGCTCATCAGCAGCCAGAACACGGTGACGGTGACGCTCAGCGGCCACGAAGGGAACAGGCGGCGCAACCAGGGACGGCGCATGTCAGGGCTCCCGCAGTGCCGGCGCGACGGCGCGCAGCTGGGTGGCGTAGTCGGCCGGGCGCAGCAGCTGCGCCGCGGCGGCCTCGGTATAGCGCAGCATCGGCCCGGCGGCGATGGTCATCGCCACGCCGTAGCCGAGCAGCAGCAGCGTCGCCGCGGTTTCCAGCGGCCGCGCGCGCGCCTTGCGCGGTTGCCGCTGCGGCCGCTGTTCGAGGCTGTCGTCGTCGAGGCGCTGGTCGCCCGGCACGCGCCAGAACAGGCGCACGCCGGCGCGGGTCAGGCCCATGATCACCATCAGGCTGCTGAGCAGCACCGCCGCCCACACCGGGCCGACGTTGGCCGCAGGCGTGGCGCCGAGGATCGCGACCTTGGCCAGGAAGCCGGACAGCGGCGGCAAGCCGGCGATCGACACCGCCGCGATCAGGAACAGCACGCCGGGCACGGTCTTGCCCGGCAGCGGCGCGATCACTTCCTTGCGGTCGCTGGCGTCGCCGCGGCGGCGCCGGATCAGGTCGGCGACCAGGAACAGCGCCGCGGCGACGAAGCTGCTGTGCGCCAGGTAGTACAGGCCGGCGCCGAGCGTGCCCGGCGCGTCCAGCGCGAAGGCGATGAACAGCGTCGCCGCCGACACGATCACCAGATAGCCGACCAGCACCCGCAGGCGCACCGCGGCCAGCACCCCGAGCGCGGCCAGCAGCAGCGTGCCGATGCCCAGCCACAGCAGCCAGTCGCGGCCGTAGCCGGCCAGCGCCTGCGCCTGGTTGCCCAGGATCAGCGTGCTGACCCGCAGTACCGCGTACAGCCCGACCTTGGTCATGATCACGAACAGCGCCGCCACCGGCGCCGGCGCCCGCGCATAGGTTTCCGGCAGCCACAGGTACAGCGGCAGCAGCGCGGCCTTGGCGCAGAACACCAGCAGCAACAGGCCGAAGGTAGCCTTGATCAGGCGCAGGTTCTCCGGCGGCGCCTGCGCGATGCGCTGCGACAGCTCGGCCATGTTCAGCGAGCCGAGCAACGCGTACAGCAGGCCCAACGCGATCAGGAACAGGGTGGAGGAGGTGACGTTGAACACCACGTAGTGGAAGCCCACGCGCAGGCGCAGGCCGCGCCCGCCACTGAGCAGCAGGCCGTAGGAGGCGATCAGCATCACCTCGAAGAACACGAACAGGTTGAACACGTCGCCGGTCAGGAACGCGCCGTTGAGGCCGACCAGCTGGAACTGGAACAGCGCGTGGAAGTGCGGCGCGCGCCGGTCCCAGCCGGCGCAGGCGTGCAGCAGGCAGGCCGCGGCGAGCAGGGTGGTGGTCAACAGCATCCACGCCGACAGGCGGTCGGCCATCAGCGCGATGCCCAGCCGCGAAGGCCAGTCGCCGAGCAGGTACACCTGCACCTGGCCGTCGCCGGCGCGCACGAACAGCGCGATCACCGCCGCCGCCAGCGCCGCCATCGACGTCCACGCCACCGCGCGGCGCACGTGGCGTCCGTAGCGGCGGTGCTCGACGAACAGCGACAGGGCGGCGCCGAGCAGCGGGATCAGGATCGGCAGGATCACCAGGTGGTTCATAGCGCGCTGCCGCCGTCGTGATCGACGCGCGCATCGACATGGTCGCTGAGGTTGTCGCCGCGGCTGCGCATCGCCAGCACGATGCTGACCGCGGTCATCGCGAAGGCGATCACGATCGCGGTCAGCACCAGCGCCTGCGGCAGCGGATCGGCGTGCTCGGCCAGGGTCGGCGCGATGCCGTCGCGCAGCACCGGCGCCTTGCCCTGCACCAGCCGCCCGCCGGCGAAGATCAGCAGGTTGGTGGCGTAGGACAGCACGGTCATGCCCAGGATCACGTCGAAGCTGCGCGCGCGCAGCAGCAGGTACACGCCGACCGCGGTCAGCACGCCGATGGCGCTCGCCAGTGCCAGTTCCATCAGCGCATCTCCCCGGTGCGTGCCGAGCGCTGCGCCGGATCGATCTGGCCGCGCTGCGACGCGCGGGTGCGCGAGGGCTTGACCGTGCCCATCATCGACAGGGTCAGCATGGTGCCGCCGAACACCACCAGGTACACGCCGGTATCGAAACCCAGCGCGCTGGCCAGCGGGATGTCGCCGATCAACGGCAACTGCAGGTCGTAGTGGCCGCTGGTCAGGAACGGCACGCCGAACAGCATCGAGGCCATGCCGCTGAGTGCGGCCAGCAGCAGGCCCAGGCCGATGCAGCGGATGTAGTCGAAGCCGAAGCGCGACTCCACCGAGGCGGCGCCCTGGATCACGTACTGGATCAGCAGCGGCACCGCCAGCACCAGCCCGGCGACGAAGCCGCCGCCGGGCGCGTTGTGGCCGCGCAGGAACAGGAAGATCGACACGGTGAGGGTCAGCGGGAACATCAGCTGCGCCAGATCGGCCGGCACCGGCAGCTTGATCGGCGGGCCGGGCATCACCTTCTCCGGCGCCATCCGCGCGCGCCGCAGCAGCGCATGCACCACCAGCGCGGCGATGCCGAACACGGTGATCTCGCCGAAGGTGTCGAAGCCGCGGAAGTCGACCAGGATCACGTTGACCACGTTGCGCCCATAGGCTTCCGGCAGCGCGCGCTGCAGCAGCTCGCCGGCCATCGTCGCTGCCGGCCGGGTCATCACCGAATACGCCAGCAAGGCCATGCCGGTGCCGGCGGCGATCGCCAGCGTCGCATCGCGCAGCTTGCGCCAGCGCTGCGGCTCGACCGGAGAGGCCTTGGGCAGGTAGTTCATCGCCAGCAGCATCAGTACCAGCGTCACCATCTCCACCAGCAACTGGGTCAGCGCCAGATCCGGCGCCGACAGGAACACGAACACCAGGCTCACGCCCAGGCCGCTGCCGCCGATCACCAGCACCGCCAGCAGCCGCTGCCGGTACAGGAACAGCGTGGCCAGCGCGCAGCTGACGATCAGCAGCCACAGCCCCCAGCCCAGCAACGGCATCGGCTGCGGGGCCGGCCACTGGTTCCACAGCGGCGGCGCGGCGACGAACGGCGCCGCCGCGACCACCACCGCGCTCAGCAGCAGCCAGCGCAGGCTGCGCTGCAGGCTGCCGTTGGTCAGCAGCCGGGTGAAGCGCGCGGCGACGCCGAACAGCGCTTCCACATGCCAGTGGAAGACCCGCTTGCCCAGCGAACGGCGCGCCTCGGTGTACAGCGCGGTCAGCTTGCGCAGGCCGAAGTACAGCGCCACCCCGCCGACCACGCCGGCGAAACTCATCGCCAGCGGCGCGTTCCAGCCGTGCCACACCGCCAGGCTGTAGGCGGGCAGCGTCTCGCCGAGGATGGAGTGCGCGGCAGTGCGCAGCACCGGCGCCACGGTCAGCGCCGGTACCACGCCGACCGCCACGCACAGCAGCACCAGGATGTCCACCGGGATTCTCATCCAGCGCGGCGGCTCGTGCGGCATCGCGTCCAACTGCCGTGGCCCGCTGCCGAAGAAGGTCTCGTAGACGAAGCGCAGGCTGTAGGCGACGCCGAACACGCCGGCCAGCAGCGCCGCGGTGGCGGTGAACACGCGCATCGCCGCCGGACCGCCGGCCTCCAGCGCCTGCGCGAAGAACATTTCCTTCGACAGGAAGCCGTTGAGCAGCGGGATGCCGGCCATCGACAGCGAGGCGATGATCGCCAGCGCGCTGGTGAACGGCATCCAGCGGCGCAGGTTGCCGAGCCGGCGCATGTCGCGGGTATGCGTCTCGTGGTCGATGATGCCGGCGGCCATGAACAGCGAGGCCTTGAACACCGCGTGGTTGAGGATGTGGAACACGCCGGCCACCACCGCCATCGGCGTGGACAGTCCGAACAGCATGGTGATCAGGCCCAGGTGCGAGATCGTCGAATACGCGAGCAGGCCTTTCAGGTCGTGCTGAAAGATCGCCAGCCAGGCGCCGGCCAGCAGCGTGATCGCGCCGATGCCGCTGACCGTGTAGAAGAACAGGTCGCTGCCGGCCAGCGCCGGATGCAGCCGCGCCAGCAGGAACACGCCGGCCTTGACCATGGTCGCCGAATGCAGATAGGCCGACACCGGCGTGGGCGCGGCCATCGCATGCGGCAGCCAGAAATGGAACGGGAACTGCGCGCTCTTGGTGAAGATGCCGAGCAGGATCAGCCCCAGCGCCCACGGATACAGCGCACTGGCGCGGATCGCATCGCCGGCGGCGAGCACCGCATCGAGCTGGTAGCTGCCGACGATGCGCCCGAGCAGCAGGATGCCGCCGAGCAGCGCCAGGCCGCCGCCGCCGGTGATCACCAGGGCCATGCGCGCGCCGTCGCGCGCGTCCTTGCGATGCGACCAGAACCCGATCAGCAGGAACGAACTGATGCTGGTCAGCTCCCAGAACACCATCAGCAGCAGCAGGTTGCCGGCGATCACCATGCCCAGCATCGCGCCCATGAACAGCAGCAGATAGCCGTAGAAGCGCGCCACGTTCTCGCGCGCGCCGAGGTAGTAGTGCGCGTACATCACCACCAGCGCGCCGATCGCCAGCACCAGGCCGGCGAACATCCACGCCAGCCCGTCCAGGCGCAGCGAGAACGTCAATCCGATCTGCGGCAGCCAGGCGTGGTCGGCGCGCACGATGCCGCCGTCCAGTACGGTCGGCGTCAGCACGCCCAGCAGCACCAGCCCGGCCAACGGCGCGGCCGCGGCGACCCAGGCCAGGGTGGCGCGCGAACGATGGCGCAGGGCGACGATGGCCGCCGCCATCAGGAACGGCAAGGCCAGCAGGATGTCCAGGACGGGGATCATGCAGGGAATGCGAGATTCGCGAGCAGGAGCCCGAGTGTAACAGGCGCATCCCGGCGCTGGCCTGCGATGGTGGTCGGCGCATGCGAGGTCATTGCGCCACGATAGCGCAGGCGGGGTGATGCGTTTGCGAGCGCCGCGGCGCAGCATTGGGCGTGGCGGCGCGCGCTCGCTATGCTTGTGCGATGACCGACGCGCCTGCCATTGCCGCTTCCTCCACGCTTGCACACGATACGGGCGCGCGCGTGGCGCTGCTGTTCGGCGGCAGCGGCCAGATCGGCGAGCGCGTGGTGCAGGGCTTGCTGGCCGCCGGCTGGCAGGTGCATGCGTTCTCGCGCAAGCCGCAGCCGCCGCGCGATGGCCTGCACTGGCATCTGGGCGAACTGGGCGCGCTGCAGGCGCCGCCGCTGCAGGTCGATGCGATCTTCAGCTGTGGGCCGCTGGATGCGTTCGCCGACTGGTACCGGCGCACGCCGCTGTCCGCGCCGCGCGTGGTCGCGTTCGGTTCCACCAGCCTGGAGGTCAAGCGCGATTCGCTGGACGCCGCCGAGCGCGACGTCGCGCGGCGCCTGCGCGAGGCCGAGGCCACGCTGTTCGCCGTCGCCGCCGAGCGCGCCGCCGCCGCCACCGTGCTGCGCCCGACCCTGGTCTACGGCGCCGGCCGCGACCGCACGCTGAGCGCGATCGCGGCCCTGGCA
The DNA here is from genome assembly GCF_035026585.1 of Xanthomonas sp. WHRI 7945. Taxonomy (NCBI): domain Bacteria; kingdom Pseudomonadati; phylum Pseudomonadota; class Gammaproteobacteria; order Lysobacterales; family Lysobacteraceae; genus Xanthomonas; species Xanthomonas sp. WHRI 7945. Next base: position 35,861 of record NZ_JAYIQP010000018.1, on the reverse strand, counting down.
CAGCGCAGCGGCTGGTTCGTGCTGCCGCGCAGCGCGCAAGGCCTGCGCCAGCCGGTGCACGTGCAGGACCTGGCCGAGGCGGCGCTGGCGGTGCTGGCGTATCCGGCCACGCATGGCCGCAGCTATGCGCTGGGTGGCGGCGAGGTGCTCAGCTACCGCGAAATGGTGCGGCGGGTGCTGGCCGCATTGCAGCCGCCTGCGCGGCTGCTGTCGCTGCCGCATGCGGTGTTCGCGCTGGCCCTGCGCATTGCCCATGCCGGTGGCCGCCTGCGCGGCATGAACCACGCCGCGCTGCAGCGCATGGGCGAGGACCTGGTGTTCGACCTGGCGCCGGCGCAGCGCGATTTCGGCTATGCGCCGCGCGCGTTCGCGCCGGATGCGGCGATGCTGGGCGTGCCGCGCTGAGGCAGACGCAGGCGCGACGCCTGGCTCAGTAGCGCCAGCCCATGCGCCGATAGACCTTGGCCAGCACCCAGGCCGGTCCGATCAGCAAATACACTAGGTCGGTGAGGAAGCTGGGCTTGTGGCCTTCCAGCTTGTGCCCGACGAACTGCGCGATCCAGGCCACCACGAACACGCCCAGCGCCAGCCACAGCAGGCCGTGCAGGCCGAGGTGCGCCTCCAGCAGCCGGCACAGGCAGCCGCAGAAGAAGAACGCCGCCAGCATGCCGTAGCCCAGCGGCCGCGACAGCCGGTTGTAGAACATCCATGCCGCGAACATGCCCAGCGCCGCCCACAGCCCGCTCTGGAACCAGCTGCCGCCGACCGGGATGCACCACAGCAGCGCCACCACCGACCACAGGATCGCCGGCACCGCCAGCACATGGATGCGCTGGTTGGCGACATTGCGGTGATCGTCGGAATAGCTGGCGAAGTAGCGGTCGATCGGGCGCGCGTAGGCGGTGGTATCCATCTTCCCTCCCAGGAACCGGGCCAGCATAGCGCCATCGGCGTGGCGATGCGGAGACGGCGGTACGGGTCGGGAGCCGCCCGAAATCCGGTGGGAGCGACTTCCGTCGCGACGAACGAAGCGCTGGATATCCGCGACTGGAAAAGCGTCGGGCTGAAGCCCTTCTACAAGGCAAGCACATCGAAGCCCAGCATCGACTGCGCTTGCGCAAGGGCTGTTGCGGATTTTGCGTTGTCCCGTGCTCCCGGGGCGACGCCATTGGGTGGTCCAGAAGGCCATCCCCCCATAGATTGCCGCGCTTCCTGGATGATCATGTGATGCTGCTTGCCGTGGGATCGCTGGCGTCGCCTGTGTCGCTATGGGGCTCTTATCGTCTGGGTATCGCCTACTTGCCAGCCCCCGAAGCGGCCATGATCGAAGTCCTGGTCTATTCGGTTGTGAATTCCAGCGTCGTTACAGTCAAATTCCATTGGAGAAAACGTCCAGCTTCTGAGGCTCTATCCAGCCCTGGGCGCAGTCGCCTTCAGGGCGTGTGCCGTCTATCAGTGCGCATGCCTTGCCGCTTTTGTGCTGTGCGACGAAGGTGATCGGGCGGTCACCATGCTGATTGCAGATCGGCTTGCCTCGGCACGCGGGGATGCTGGCGACGGGGAGGCCCACCACGTAGTAGTAGGCCGGTTGCTGGCCGGCACGCGCCGTCGCCTGCACGCACACGAATTGTCCATCGGAGAGGCGTGCATTGATCTGGGCTTTGCTGCCGGTCACCGGCAGGGTATCCAGCAGGGGCGCATCGGGTTCGGAAACGCCTGCGAAGAAGCCCTCCGCACTACAGTTCGGGGACAGCTCGATGTCGTAGAAATCGCCGGCTTCCATATTGCCTGCCGTGCAGCCACGTCCCTTGGAAGCATCCTCGCACTGGACGCGAAGGGCCTTCGCGAAATTGGCGAGGTCGTTGCCTTGTGAGGCGTCGGCAGGCAATGCCGCTGGTGGAGCGACCGACGCCTGCTCCTTCGATGTGTCCGGGTGCGTGGCAGCGGTAGCATCCATGCTGGTAGGGCGATTGCATCCAACCAATCCAATGACCGATAGAGACAGCGCCAGAAAGAGAGCGTGGCGAAAGTAGCCAGACAAGTTGCTCATAAGAAGCAGGAACTCGGAAGGAAGGGAGAAGATTCGCAGCGAACTACGGTGCTCTGCGCGTGACTAGTGCAGTGGAGCTTTGTCCCGTAGGTCTTTCCTTTCCTCATGGAGATCCATCGAGGTGCTGCGTGGTCCTTCGGTTCACAGGGATTGATCGTCCACCTTCACCAAGGTCCAACAGGGGCGCTGGGCGAAGTGGTAGACCTGCTGATCGCTGGTGTCGGCCTTGCGGACCAGCACCTGGCGGCCGTCGGCGCTCTCGGAGACGACGACCTCGCGGCCGCTGCGACGCGCTTCCTCCAGAGTCGGGATCACCGGCCACTCGACCTCGGCCAGCGGGACCTCGCGGCTCACCGGCGCCGGCTCGGGCTGGGCGCCCAGGTCGACACTGATCATCGTCAGCGGGTTGGCCGTGGCCTTTTCCTGCACCGCGATGTCGGCGCTGAACCGCTGGAGGAAACTGTCGAAATCGGCATCCGGGCAACGGGGCGCGGCCTGGGCGGGGGCGGCGGCCGTCGCGGAGGGCAGCGAGGTGACGGCCGTGGACTCGCCCTGCTGTGGTTTGCACGCGGCAAGCACCACGCCAAGCGCAAGAGCGGTCGAAAGCATGCGTGCGAAGACCAACGGATCCTCCTGATCTGGTTGGATGGCATGACCCCAGTGGGGTGAGCAGCCTATGGAGGCGGGGTAAATAGCCAGTGAATCCGCCGACGTGGTGGTGCGGCTGGATTGCCGGCGTGTGCTCGTGGCTCAGGCGTCCGTCGCCGCGCCAGGTATAGGCCAGCACCAGGCGGGAGGTGCTGGCGAGCACGGACCCGGGAGAGCCTGCGCAAACCCAGGCCCAGCCCTTGCGGCGCGCCCGCTGGAGCGTCAGTCGATCGAGATGCCCGCCAGCCGCTGCAGCGCCTCGGCGTACTTGGCGCGGGTGCGGTCGATCACGTCCTGCGGCAGGCTGGGGCCGGGCGCGGTCTTGCCCCAGTCCAGCGTCTCCAGGTAGTCGCGCACGAACTGCTTGTCGTAGCTCGGCGGGCTGGTGCCCACTTCGTACTCGTCGGCCGGCCAGTAGCGCGAGGAATCCGGGGTCAGCATCTCGTCCATGATGTACAGGCGGCCGTCGGCGTCGGTGCCGAATTCGAACTTGGTGTCGGCCAGCAGGATGCCGCGTTCGGCAGCGAAATCGGCGGCGAAGCGGTAGATGCGCAACGTGGCGTCGCGCACGCGCTCGGCCAGCTCGGCGCCGACGGTCTTGACCATCGCGTCGAAGTCGATGTTCTCGTCGTGGTCGCCGACCGCGGCCTTGGTCGAGGGGGTGAAGATCGGTTCGGCCAGCTTCTCGGCCTGGCGCAGGCCGTCGGGCAGCTCGATGCCGCTGACCTTGCCGGTGCGCTGGTAATCCTTCCAGCCGCTGCCGATCAGGTAGCCGCGCGCGATCGCCTCCACCGGCACCGGCTTGAGCTTCTTGGTCACCAACGCGCGCCGGGCGTACAGCGCCGCGTCCACGCCGGCCGGCAGCACGCTGGCCACGTCGATGCCGGTGAGGTGGTTGGGCATCAGGTGCTCGGTCTTCTTGAACCAGAAGTTGGAGACCTGGCACAGCATCTCGCCTTTGCCGGGAATGGGGTCGGGCAGCACCACGTCGAAGGCGGACAGGCGGTCGGTGGCGACCATCAGCAGGTAGTCCCCGGGCGGGGCGTCGGCCGGCAGGCGCTCGCGGGGAATATCGAATACGTCGCGGACCTTGCCCCGGTGACGCAACGGCAGGCCGGGCAGATCGGATTGCAACAGCGTGGTGGACACAGGCGCTCCTACGGACTTCGCAATGGCGGCTGTCCCGGGACCCGGCGGGCCCGCGGCTCGACAGCGGGCCGCGTAGTGTACGGCCGGAAAGGCCCGCTGTGCCGTAAAATACGAGGCCTTGTCCGCCGAGCCCGCCCTCGCCCATGCACTGGTACGGAAAACTGCTCGGCGCGATCGTCGGGGCGCTGCTGTTCCGGCCCAATCCGGTGTTCGGCGCGGCGCTCGGGCTGCTGGTCGGGCATGCCTTCGACGCCGACTGGTTCAAGCTCGGCCAGCGCGACGACCCCTACCGCGAACTGGGCGTGACCCGCGACGCCACCGATGCCGAGATCGAGCTGGCCTACCGCCGGCTGATCTCCCAGTACCACCCCGACAAGGTCGCCGGCGCCAGCCCGGAGCTGCGCGCGCGGGCCGAGAAGAAGGCCAGCCAGCTCAACACCGCCTACGACCGTATCCGCACCCTGCGCAAGCGCTGAGACCTTCGCCATGTCCGACTGCATCATCTCCCCGTCCATCCTCTCCGCCGATTTCGCCCGCCTCGGCGAGGAAGTGGACAACGTCCTCAAGGCCGGCGCCGACTGGATCCATTTCGACGTGATGGACAACCACTACGTGCCGAACCTGACCATCGGCCCGATGGTGTGCCAGGCGCTGCGCAAGCACGGCGTCGCCGCGCCGATCGACGTGCACCTGATGGTCGAGCCGGTGGACCGGCTGATCCCGGATTTCGCCGAGGCCGGGGCCAGCCTCATCAGCTTCCACCCCGAAGCCAGCCGCCACGTGCACCGCACGATCCAGCTGATCAAGTCGCACGGCTGCAAGGCCGGCCTGGTGCTCAACCCGGCCACGCCGGTGGACATCCTCGACTGGGTGCTCGACGACCTGGACCTGGTGCTGGTGATGTCGGTCAACCCGGGCTTCGGCGGCCAGGCCTTCATCCCCTCGGCGCTGGACAAGCTGCGCGCGATCCGCGGCCGGATCGACGCCAGCGGCAAGCCGGTCCGGCTGGAGATCGATGGCGGGGTCAAGCCGGACAACATCGCCGCGATCGCCGCGGCCGGCGCCGACACCTTCGTCGCCGGTTCGGCCATCTTCAATGCGCCCGACTATGCCGCGGTGATCGCGCAGATGCGCGCAGCGGTGGCGGCGCGCTGACATGGCCGCGTTGCGCATCCGCCCGGCCACGGCCGACGACGCGGCGCTGATCCTGCGCCTGATCCGCGAGCTGGCCCGCTACGAGCGCGCCGAGGACGCGGTGCAGACCGACGAGGCCGGCCTGCGCGCCAGCCTGTTCGGCCCCGGCGCCACCGCGCATGCGCTGATCTGCGAAGCCGATGCGCAGCCGATCGGCTATGCGGTGTACTTCTACAACTACTCGACCTGGCTCGGCCGCAACGGCCTGTACTTGGAAGACCTGTACGTGGCCCCGGAACACCGCGGCGGCGGTGCCGGCAAGGCCTTGTTGCGGCACCTGGCCAGGCAGGCCGTGGCCGAGGGCTGCGGCCGCTTCGAGTGGTCGGTGCTGGACTGGAACCGGCCGGCGATCGATTTCTACGAAGCCGTCGGCGCGCGGGCGCAGGACGAATGGACCGTGTACCGCCTGCAGGGCGAGGCGCTGGCCCGGTTCGCAGCCGGCTGAGCGGCGCCACCGGCGCAAAAGAAAAGAACCGCACTGTCGCCAGTGCGGCCCCTGGGAGAAATCGGAGGCTGATCCTGCCTCCATCCGTCGTCCTTGCTATGGCCTCCCATGGTCCGGGCGATCGGTGACGGGCGTATGACACGGCGGCAGACAGCGTCTGGTTTCACCGGCGACCCGTGGCCGTCGTCGCTGGTGCCGTAGCGCGTCGCCCATGGCCCATGTGCCGCCGCTGCACGGCGTATTCACGATGCCCGCATCCGCTGCCGGCTAGGCTGCGGGCCTGATCCCGGGAAGCTCCGTATGGCAACACCGCACTGGCGTCTGATCCTCAACGGCAAGTCCGCGGGCGACGAAGCGTTGCGCGAGGCGGTCGCCGACCTGCGTGCGCGTGGCATCCAGCTGCAGGTGCGGGTCACCTGGGAAGAGGGCGACGCCGAACGCTACGTGGCCGAGGCCGTGACCGACGGCGTGGACTGCATCGTCGCCGCCGGTGGCGACGGCACGCTGAGCGAAGTGGCCAGCGCGCTGGCCCACCACGATGCCGGCGCCGCGGCGTTGCCGGCGCTGGGCCTGGTGCCGCTGGGCACGGCCAACGATTTCGCCAGCGCCGCCGGTATTCCCGACACGCCGCTGGAAGCGCTGCACTTGATCGCGCAGGCGCCGGCGGTGGCCATCGACCTGCTGCGCATCGAGGCCGAGCACGGGCCGCACTGGTGCGCCAACGTCGCCAGCGGCGGCTTCGGTACCCAGGTCACGGTGGAAACCGACGAGGGCCTGAAGAAGATGCTCGGCGGCCTGGCCTACCTGATCACCGGGATGGGCAAGCTGGGCCAGATCGAGCCGATCCAGGCACGGTTCGAGGGGCCGGAGTTCGCCTGGGAGGGCGAATTCATCGCGCTGGGCCTGGGCAACGGGCGCCAGGCCGGCGGCGGCCAGGCGCTGTGCCCGGACGCATTGATCGACGACGGCCTGCTCGACCTGACCATCGTCCCGGAGATGACCGGCGAAGTCGCCGCGACGCTGGGCACGCTGGTCACCTCCGGCAAGCAGGCGGCGCTGGAGCGCGTCGCGGTGCGCGCGCGGCTGCCGTGGCTGCGCATCGACGCGGCGATGCAGTTGACCTTGAACCTGGACGGCGAGCCGGAAACCTCGCGGCACTTCCGCATCGATTGCGTCGCCGGTCGCTTGCGCATGCACCTGCCGCTGGAGTCGGCGCTGCTGCGCGGCCGCGCGGGGTAGCGGCCGCGCCGGTCGCTTGCCTGGAGGGTATGTCGCGTCGCGACTGAAGTCGCTCCCACATGAGTGGGCCACATGAGGTGGGCCGTTGGCGTACAGGCCCTTGGTGACAGAGCTCCAATCCCGATTGCCCCGAAGCCGTCCGTGCGACCACTTCATTCGTCGCGATTGCGGCCCTGCAAAAAGCTCGCGGTGAGCATCCCGAGTGCACTGTGGGAGGGACTTCAGTCCCGACTGCATGCCATCGACGCCACCACTTCACCCGTCGCGATAGCGACCCCACAAAAAGCTCGCGGTGAGCATCCCGAATGCATTGTGGGAGGGACTTCAGTCCCGACTGCATGTCATCAACGCCACCGCTTCACCCGTCGCGATAGCGACCCCACAAAAGGCTCGCGGTGAGCATCCCGGGTGCACTGTGGGAGGGACTTCAGTCCCGACTGCATGCCATCAACGCCACCACTTCACTCGTCGGGCAGTGGCTCTGCAAAAGGCTCGCGGCGAGCATCCCGGGTGCACTGTGGGAGGGACTTCAGTCCCGACTGCATGCCACCAGCGCCACCACTTCACTCGTCGGCAGTGGCTCTGCAAAAGGCTCGCGAGAAGCGTTCTGGGTGCACTGTGGGAGGGACTTCAGTCCCGACTGCATGCAGTCCAGCAAGGCCGCTTTCTTGCTCTGTGCCGGTCGGCCTCGCACGCGGTACACCGTTGTTCCAGCCGGCGATTGCGCAGCGCCCACACGCTTGGCGGTCCTTCGCTTTGCGGGAGGGGTTTCAACCCCGACGCCTTTCCCCGCACGATTCGGCTCCGATGCCGCATAACCACCGCAGCGCCGATGGTCCCTTCTGCAACCGTTGCCAGTCCTCGCAGTTGCGGTAAAGTACCGCCGTGTCCAGTCTGACGACTCCGCGTTCCCTCACTTCCGCTCGCCGTGCGTGGCGATGGTGGCCTGCAGCCGTCGTCCGCCCCGCCACCGAGTCCCGGAAGGAAAGCCGTCTTGATCACCCGCGAGCAGTTCCAGCGCTACGCCGCTGAAGGTCACACCCGCATCCCCGTCGTCCGCGAAGTGCTGTCCGACCTGGACACGCCGCTGTCGGTCTATCTCAAGCTCGCCGCCGCGCCGCACACCTATCTGTTCGAGTCGGTGGAAGGCGGCGAACGCTTCGGCCGCTACTCGATCATCGGCCTGCCGGTGCGCCGCGTGTACACCTTCAGCGGACAGACGCTGGAAGTGCGCGATCACGGCGAGTTGGTCGAGCGCCGCGAGGTCGCCGACCCGTTCGCCGAGGTCGAGGCGCTGCGTTCGGCGCATTCGGTGCCCAAGCTCGACGGCGTGCCCGGCTTCACCGGCGGGCTGGTCGGCTGGTTCGGCTTTGAATGCATCGGCTACATCGAGCCGCGCCTGGCCAGCGGCGACAAGCGCAACGAACTGGACACCCCCGACATCCTGCTGATGCTGTCCGAGGAGGTCGCCGTGTTCGACAACCTCAAGGGCCGCCTGTACCTGATCGTGCACGCCGATCCGCGCGACGCCGATGCCTGGGAACAGGCGCAGGCACGGCTGGATGCGTTGACCGCCACGCTGCGCCAGCCCGGCGCCGGCTATCCGGTACCGCTGGCGCGCGACGTGCTCGACGAAAGCGACTTCGTGTCCGGCTTCACCCGCGAGGGGTTCATCGCCGCGGTGGAGAAGTCCAAGGAATACATCCGCGCCGGCGACATCTTCCAGGTGGTGCTGAGCCAGCGCCTGAGCGTGCCGTTCAGCGCGCGCCCGGTGGACGTGTACCGCGCGCTGCGCGCGCTGAACCCGTCGCCGTACATGTATTTCCTCGACGTCGGCGACACCCAGGTGGTCGGTTCCTCGCCGGAGATCCTGGTGCGATTGGAAGCGGGCCAGATCACCGTGCGCCCGATCGCCGGCACCCGCCCGCGCGGCAAGACCGTGGAAGAGGACCTGGCGCTGGAAGCGGAACTGCTGGCCGATCCGAAGGAGCGCGCCGAGCACCTGATGCTGATCGACCTGGGCCGCAACGATGCCGGCCGCGTGTCGCAGGCCGGCACCGTCGAAGTCGGCGAGCGCTTCGTGATCGAGCGCTACAGCCACGTCATGCACATCGTCAGCGAAGTCACCGGCACGCTGCTGCCCGGGCTCAGCTACGCCGACGTGCTGCGTGCCACGTTCCCGGCCGGCACCGTCAGCGGCGCGCCGAAGATCCGCGCGCTGGAAGTGATCCGCGAGCTGGAGCCGATCAAGCGCAACGTCTACGCCGGCAGCATCGGCTACCTCGGTTGGCACGGCGATGCCGACACCGCCATCGCGATCCGCACCGCGGTGATCAAGCACGGCCGCCTGCACGTGCAGGCCGGCGCCGGCATCGTCTACGACTCCGATCCGCAGACCGAATGGGACGAGACCATGAACAAGGGCCGCGCGCTGTTCCGCGCGGTGGCCGAGGCGGCGAAGGGGCTGTGAGCGTGTCCGCACCGACCGCGCGGATCGGCTTCCGCAACGACTACAGCGAAGGCGCGCATCCGCGCCTGCTCGCCGCATTGGCCGCGGCCAGCGCCGAGCAGAACGGCGGCTACGGGCTGGACCGGCACAGCGAGCGCGCCGCGCAGCTGATCCGCCGCGAATGCGCCTGCGACCATGCCGACGTGCACCTGCTGGTCGGCGGTACGCAGGCCAATCTGGTCGCGATCGGCGCGTTCCTGCGCCCGCACCAGGCGGTGATCGCCGCCGCGTGTGGGCACATCGCCACCCACGAGACCGGCGCGATCGAGGCCACCGGCCACAAGGTGCTGACCGTGGACGCGGCCGATGGCCGGCTCAGTCCCGAACGGATCGCGCCGCTGCTGGCCGAGCACGGCAACGAGCACATGGTGCAGCCGCGGCTGGTGTACGTGTCCAACACCACCGAAGTCGGCACCGTGTATCGCAAGCGCGAACTGCAGGCCTTGCGCGACTTCTGCGACGCGCACGGGCTGTGGCTGTTCCTGGACGGCGCGCGTATCGGCAGCGCGTTGACCGCCGAGGGCAACGACCTGAGCCTGGCCGACATCGCCGCGCTGAGCGACGCGTTCTACATCGGCGGCACCAAGAACGGCGCGCTGCTCGGCGAAGCGCTGGTGATCGTGAACCCGGCACTGCAGGCCGATTTCCGTTACCTGCTCAAGCAGCGCGGCGCGCTGCTGGCCAAGGGCATGGTGCTGGGCGCGCAGTTCGCCGCGCTGTTCGAGGACGGCCTGTTCTACGAACTGGCCGCGCATGCCAACCGCATGGCCGCGCGCCTGCGCCAGGGCCTGGCCGCGGCCGGCGCGCAGTTCGCGTCGGACTCGCCGACCAACCAGTTGTTCGTGGCGTTGCCGGCCGCTGCCGTCGAGGCGTTGGCGCAGCGCTACGACTTCGAACGCTGGCAGTTGCTGGCCGACGGACGCTGGGTGATCCGCTTCGTGACCTCGTGGGCCACGCAGGCCGATGCGGTGGATACATTGATTGAGGATTTCGCCGCGCTCGCGCAACCCGGCGCGCAGCGCGCGGCCGGCTGACATTCACCAAGGAGAGGAAGGATGAAGACGAACATGTTCGGTGCCTGGTTCATGGCCGCGCTGCTGGCGCTGCCGGCAGTGGCAGCAGCGCAGGTCAACAGCCTGCCGTCGCAGCCGCACCTGCTGGTCAAGGGCGAGGCGCAGCGCGAGGTGGTGCCGGATCGCTTCGGGGTCAAGATCACGCTGAGCGCAGTGGATGTCGACCCGGGGGCGGCGCGCAAGCGCGTGCAGGCCAACGCGGCGAGCGTGCTGGCCGCATTCAAGCAGCAGCACGCGCTGGCCGACAGCGTGCAGGCGACGACGCTGTCGATCGAGCCCGATCGACGCTACGAAGACAACAAGCAGGTCTTCAAAGGAACCCGCGTGCAACGTACCCTCTCCGCCGACTTCGGCGCACTGGACGACGTACGCGGCTTGCTCGGCAAGCTGAGCACTAGCGAGGAACTGCAGGTGTCCGGCATCGCGCCGCACTACAGTCGCGAGGCGGCGCTGCGTGCCGATCTCAAGCGCCAGGCGGCCGAACAGACCCGCACCTCGGCGCAGTCCTTGGCCAAAGCCTATGGCGTACGCCTGGGCGGTCTTTACACAATCTCGGAAGTGGCGCCGGATTTTGCTTACGGCATCCAGGCCGGAAGTTGGCCATCGCCCGGCACGCAAGTGACCGCCGAGCCGCGCGCATCCGACATCGTGACGGTGAGCGGATCGCGTGCGCAAAGTCCGGCCGAATCCTTGGAAGCCGGCAGCCTCACCCTCTCCGAAAACGTCTACGCGGTCTTCCTGATCGCGCAATGAGCCCGCGCCATGGTGCCGGAGCTGGATCGCCAGCATCGGCGGCATCCGGCACGACCGACGTCCGCGCAGCGCACGCCTGACGCTGCCTGCGTCAGGTTTTTTTCCTGGCCGCGGCCGGACTGCGGCGGGCCACCTTCGGCTTGGCCGCAGCGGCTTTCGTCGCGACGGCTACTGGCTTCTGCCGCGCTTTCTGGGTGGCGGTTTCGTCGCCGTGCAGCGTCATCAGCGATTCCAGCAACTGTTCGTCGGAACTGGAGCAGACCCCCAGCAGCAGGGCTTCCTTGCAGCCCTTGGCGGCGAGGTAGGCGTGGCCCATGTTGGAGTCGATGTAGACCGATTGACCGGCGTCCAGGACGATCGGGTCGTAGAACTCGGTATGCACTTCCACGCGCCCCTCGAGCACGTGGATGTATTCCTCGCCCGAGTGGTGGACCAGTTCGCCGAACTCCTCGATGCTCTTGGCGCGCACCTTGGTCAGCACCGGGATCATGCGCTTGCGGCGCAGTTCGGGGCACAGGTAGTAGTAGTCGTAGTTGGGCGTGTTGACCCGGATCGCGTCCTCGATCCGGCCGATGCTGCGGCGCGCGGTCACCGCTGGCTCGGGCGTGTCGTCCTGTTCGGCGAACAGTTCGGACATGCGCAGCTGCAGGCGTTGGCTCAGCTGCAGCAGCTTGTCGTAGGTCAGAGTCAGACGGTCGTGCTCGACCTTGGACAGCGTGGAGAGCGGAATGCCCGAATGCTGGCTCATCTGCTTCAGGGTCCAGCCCTTGCGCGCCCGCAGCGAGCGCAGCAGTCCGCCGATGGTGGGGTGGTGCGAATTCATCCTTACCTGCTCTCCTGGGGGAATGCCCGGACCCACGGAAGCGTCCTGGGCAGGATCATCATCGCCTTAGTGGATGAGGTTGGAAAGGGCGAAGGCCAAGGGCCGCAGTGGATGTCGCCGGCGTTTTGCTCGTGGTTGACAATTCTCTGATTGGGATCATTATTACCAAATCAGGACAAAGACAGCCCGCATCTGCCCGGTCGTCGCAGGCCGCGGGATTGCCCATCACCAGCTCCGGAGAGAAGCGATGCGCCTCATCCCGTTCGCGTTGTGCGGCTGTCTGTTGCTCATGGCGTCGGTTGCGCCAGCTGGGGCGCGACAGGCGCCTTCGGTTCCGCCCAGCGTGCCGCCAGCGACCGCGCCGGCCACCGCCGCCGCTTCGCCGCTGCCCGATACCGGCAGCCCTGCCGGCACCCCCGCGCTGACCCGCGCCGATGCGGAGGCCTGGCTGGACGGCTACCTGCCCTACGCGCTGGAGAGCGGCGACATCGCCGGCGCGGTGGTGGTGGTGGTCAAGGACGGTCAGGTGCTGCTGCAGAAGGGCTATGGCTATTCGGATCTCGACAAGCGCACGCTGGTTGATCCGGCAGGCACCCTGTTCCGGCCCGGCTCGGTGTCCAAGCTGTTCACCTGGACGGCGGTCATGCAGCTGGTCGAGCAAGGCAAGCTGGATCTGGATGCCGACGTCAACCGCTACATCGACTTCAAGATTCCGCCGCGCGACGGCAAGCCGATGACGCTGCGCCAGATCATGACCCACACCACCGGCCTGGAAGAGCAGATCCGCGGGTTGATCAGCTCCGATGCGGACCAGATCGTGCCGTTGGACGCGGCGCTGAAGCGCTGGGTCCCCGAGCGCATCCATGTGCCAGGCGCCACGCCGGCGTATTCCAACTACGCGACCGCGTTGGCGGGCTATATCGTGCAGCGCGTGTCGGGCGAGCCGTTCGACGCTTACATCGCGCGCCACATCTTCCAGCCCTTGGGCATGGCCCATTCGAGCTTCGCGCAACCGCTGCCGCCGGCCTTGCTGGCCAAGATGTCCAAGGGCTACGACAAAGCCTCCGACGGCAAACCCAAGGACTATGAATTCATCAGTCTGGCGCCGGCGGGCAGCCTGGCGGCCACCGGCACGGACATGGGCCGTTTCATGATCGCGCACCTGCAGGACGGCGCCTACGGCGATGCGCGCATCCTGGGCGCGGACACTGCGCGCAAGATGCATTCCACCGCGCAGGCGTCGGTGGGGCCGTTGAGCCGGATGATGCTCGGCTTCTACGAATCCACGGTCAACGGCCACCGCGCGATCGCGCATGGCGGCGACACCATGTGGTTCCACAGCGATCTGCAGCTGTTCCTGGACGACGGCATCGGCATCTTCGTCTCGATGAACAGCAGCGGCCGCGATGGCGCGACCGGGCACATCCGCGGCGCGCTGGTGCGCGGATTCGCCGATCGCTATTTGCCGGGACCGGCGACGCGCGCATCGGCCGTCGCGCCGGAACAGGCCAAGTTGCACGCGCAGCAGATGGTCGGCCACTACGACAGCAGCCGCCGCCCGCAGAGCAACCTGCTGTCGCTGGCGAACCTGCTTGGCCAGGTCAAGGTGATCGCCAACGAAGACGGCACCATCAGCGTGCCGATGGCCACCGACGCCAGCGGCGCACCGAAGAAGTGGCGCGAGATCGCGCCGTACCTGTGGCAGGACGTCGCCGGCAGCGACCGCCTGGCCGCCGACGTGGTCGACGGCAATGTGGTGCGTTTCAGCATGGAGCCGTACGCGCCGATCATGGTGTTCGAGCGCCTGTCGCTGTGGCGTTCGCTCACGCTGCCATTGCTGGCCGCGAGCCTGGCGGTGCTGCTGCTGACCGTGCTGGCGTGGCCGATCTCGGCGCTGGTGCGCCGCCACTATGGCGTCGCCTACGGGCTGTCGGCAGCCGACGCGCGCGCCCAGCGCGTGGCGCGGCTGACGGCCTTGGCCGTGCTCGTATCGATCGGCGGCGCGCTCGGCTTCGTGGTGGCGATGCTCAGCGATCTGGAAATGACCGGGTCCGGCTCCGACGCGATGATCAACGCGCTGCGGCTGTTCGCATTGGTGGCGCTCCCGGTCGGCGCGGCGCTGTCCCTGTGGAGCGCGTGGCAGGCGGTGCGCGGCCGGCGCCGTTGGCTGGCCAAGCTGTGGGCGGTGTTGCTGGCGCTGGCGTGCCTGTTCCTGCTGTGGGTGGGATTGGCCAACCACCTGATCGGCTACGGCGCGTACTACTGAGCGCGGCGGGCGGCGCTCGCCGCCCGCCGCTTCCCGTCCGTCTTTCGCGAGGTGCGCGTGACCATCGCCGGTCCCATCGAACTCGATCTGCACAACGAGCCGCTGCCGCTGTCGGCACCGTTCCGCATCGCCGGGCATGTATTCGAGGCGATGCCGGCGACCGTGGTCACCTTGCGCGATGGCAGGCATGCCGGTCGCGGCGAGGCGGCGGGGGTGTACTACACGCAGGATCGTCCCGAGACGATGATCGCCACGCTCGAAGCGTTGCGCCCGCGCATCGAGGCGGGCATCGACCGGCACACGCTGCGCGCGCTGCTGCCCGCCGGCGGCGCGCGCAATGCGCTGGACTGCGCACTGTGGGAACTGGAATCGCAACGCCGCGGCGTGCCGGTGTGGACGCTGGCCGGGCTGCAGGCGGTGCGCCCGCTGCTGACCACCTTCACCGTCGGTGCCGACGATCCGGCGCTCATGGCCGAGCGCGCGGCGGCCTACGTGCAGGCGCGCGCGTTGAAGCTCAAGCTGACCGGCGATCCGGATCTCGATGGCGCGCGCGTGCATGCCGTGCGCGCGCGCTGTCCCGCGACCTGGATCGCGGTGGATGCCAACCAGGGCTACGACGCCGATTCCCTGCCGCGGCTGTTGCCGGCGCTGGTCGCGGCGAAGGTGGCGCTGCTCGAGCAGCCGTGCGCGCGCGGCCGCGAAGCCGATCTGGACGGCATCGAACGCGCGCTGCCCTTCGCCGCGGACGAAAGCATCCTCGACCTGGCCGAGCTGGAAGCGCGCCACCACCGCTTCGACGTGATCAACATCAAGCTGGACAAGTGCGGCGGGCTCACCGAGGGCCTGCTGATGGCCGCGCGCGCGCGCGAGCTGGGCAAGCAGGTGATGGTCGGCAACATGTGCGGCACCAGCCTGGCGGCGGCACCGGCGTTCGTGCTGGGGCAGTTCTGCGATGTCGTCGACCTGGACGGGCCGATCTTCCTGGCCCGCGATCGGGTGCCGTCGGTGCGCTACGAGGATGGCCACATCTTCTGCGGCGACGAGGTCTGGGGTCCCAGGACCAACGCATGAGCGGCATGGCGGACAAGACATGGTTCGGCCAGCCGCGCGGGCTGACCATCCTGTTCCTGACCAACATGTGGGAACTGTTCTCCTACTACGGCATGCGCACGCTGCTGGTCTACTACATGACCAAGCAGCTGTTGTTCGCCCAGGAAAAGTCGTCCTTCATCTACGGCAGCTACACCGCGATGGCGTACTTCACCCCGATCCTCGGCGGGGCGGTGGCCGACCGCTGGCTGGGCAAGCGCAACGCGGTGATCATCGGCGGCAGCGTGATGGCGCTGGGCCATTTCCTGATGGCGTTCGAACCGCTGTTCTACGTCGCGCTGGCGACGATCGCGTTCGGCAACGGCCTGTTCCTGCCCAGCCTGCCCAGCCAGATCAACGACCTGTACGCCGCCGACGATCCGCGCCGCGGCAGGGCCTACAACGTCTACTACGTCGGCCTGAACATCGGCGGCTTCATGGCGCCGCTGATCTGCGGCACCCTGGGCGAAGTCTACGGCTGGCACTACGGCTTCGGCGCCGCCGGCATCGGCATGTTCGTCGGGCTGGCCATCTACGTGCTGGGCCGCGGCTATCTTCCGCCGGACAGCCGCACGCGCGCGCCTGCGCCGGCCGCCGCGGGCGCATCCAGCGGCGACGGCAAACGGGTGTGGTTGCTGCTGCTGGGCGTAGGTCTTGCGGCGACGATCTTCCGCGGCGCCTACGAGCAGATCGGCAATACGCTGTCGCTGTGGATCGATGCCGGCGTGGACCGGACCTGGGGCAATGCGGTGATTCCCATGACCTGGTTCCAGTCGCTCAATCCCCTGCTGGTCATCAGCATGACTCCGCTGCTGCTGCTGCACTGGCGGCGTCGCGCCGATGCCGGCCGCGAGACGCCGCCGGCGCGCAAGATGGCGATCGGCGCAGTGATCGTCGCGCTGGCCTATCTACTGCTGGCGGCGCTGGACGGAGCGGCCGGCGGCGGGCGTGTCGGCTGGCCTTGGGTGCTGGCGTTCTTCGCGATCCTCACCCTGGGCGAGCTGTACATCCTGCCGACCGGGCTTGGCCTGTTCGCGCGCCTGGCGCCGCCGCGGCTGGGCGCGACCACGGTGGCCGCGTGGTTCCTGGCGATCTTCACCGGCAGCCTGCTGGCCGGCGCGGTGGGCGCGTTGTGGTCGCGGATCGGCCATGCCGGATTCTTCGTGCTGCTGGCCGGACTGGCGGCGCTGGCGGCGTGCCTGTTGTGGATGCTGGACCGGCCCATCCGCCAGGTGGAACGGGACCGCAGTCCTGCGGCGGCCGCATCGCCGCCGCCGGCCGCGGCGGGCGCGCTGCCGAAGGAGCGTCTTCGTTGAAGTCCGCCGGTTTTCCTCTGCCGGCGGTGTCTGCTGTCGTCGCGATACCTACCAGGAGCACACCGATGTTGCGAGTGCGAGGTTCCATTCTGATGCTGGCGCTTGCCGGCTGTTGCTCGGCGCCTGGCGCGATGGCTGCCGCCGGCGAGACGTACGACGTGCTGATCCGCAACGGCGTGGTCTACGACGGCAGCGGCGCCGCCGGCCGGCGCGTCGACGTGGCCGTGCGCGCGGACCGCATCGTCGCGTTGCTGCCGGCGGGGAGCGTGGCGGAGGCCACGCAGACCGTCGATGCCCGTGGCCACGCGGTGGCGCCGGGCTTCATCAACATGCTGAGCTGGGCGCCGGAAGCGCTGATCGCCGATGGCCGCGGCGTGAGCGATACCAAGCAGGGCGTGACCCTGGAGGTGTTCGGCGAGGGCTGGTCGATGGGTCCGTTCACCCCGAAGATGAAGGCCGATGCGCTGAAGCAGCAGGGCGACATCCGCTACCCGATCGAATGGACCACGCTGGGCCAATACCTGGATTACCTGCAGAAGCGCGGCATCACGCCGAACGTGGCCTCGTTCGTCGGCGCCACCACGGTGCGCATCCACGAGTTGGGCGAAGGCGACGTCGAACCCGATGCCGCGCAGCTTGCGCGCATGCAGGAACTGGTGCGGCAGGCGATGGGCGAAGGCGCGCTGGGCGTGGGCGGCTCGCTGATCTATCCGCCGGCCGCCTTCGCCGACACCGGCGAACTCGTCGCGCTCGCGCAGGCCGCGGCCGAATCCGGCGGCGGCTATGTCGCGCACATGCGCAGCGAGGCGGACCGGTTCCTGGAGGCGCTGGACGAAACCATCGCCATCGCCCGCGCCACCGGGCAGCGCGCCGAGGCGTATCACCTCAAGGCGGCGGGCGAGAAGAACTGGCCGAAGATGGCCCAGGCGATCGCGAAGATCGATGCGGCGCGTGCGCAAGGCCTGGCGGTCAGCGCCAACATGTACGCGTACACCGCCGGCGCCACCGGCCTGACCGCGGGCTTGCCGCCCTGGGTGCAGGCCGGCGGCCACGAGGCGATGGTCGCCCGGCTCAAGGATCCGGCCATCCGCAAGCGGGTGATCGCCGAGATGAAGGATCCCAACGTCGACTGGGAGAACATCCGCCTGCTCACCGGTTCCGACGAGCGCGTGCTGTTCATCGAGTTCAAGAACGAGAAACTCAAGCCGTTCCTCGGCAAGACCCTGGCCGACGTGGCCAGGGTGCGTGGCACATCCACCGAAGAGACCGTGCTCGACCTGATCGTGGAGGACGATTCCCGCGTGGTCGCCGCGTATTTCCTGATGAGCGAGGACAACGTCGAGCTGGGCCTGAAGCAGCCGTGGACCAGCCTGGGCTCGGACGCCGAATCCTCGGCGCCGGAAGGCGTGTTCCTCAAATCCAGCACGCATCCGCGCGCCTACGGCAATGTCGCCAGGTTCCTGGGCCACTACGTGCGCGACCGCAAGCTGATGCCGCTGGAAGAGGGTATCCACCGGCTGACCGGCCTGCCGGCGGCGAACTGGAAACTACGCGACCGCGGTTGCCTGCAGCCGGGCTGCTTCGCCGACATCGTGGTGTTCGATCCGGCGACGATCGCCGACCACGCCACCTACGCGGCGCCGCAGCGGTACGCGACCGGCGTCAGCGACGTGTTCGTCAATGGCGTGCAGGTGCTGCGCGACGGCGAGCACACCGGCGCGAAACCGGGGCGCGTGGTGCGCGGGCCAGGCTGGCGCGAGCGCAAGCAGGACTGAGTGCGATGCCGATGCGGCCGGCGTCGGCTGCTTCGCGCACAGGTAGTTTCCAAACGTATTGACAATTCTCTGATTAGGACGATTATCTCCTATCAGAGCATGCCAGATCGCCGCGAGCGCCACGCCGCGCGGCCCGCACGTACGGATCGCCATCCGGGGAGAGCAAGATGAACGCGTTCCAGTCCACCCGCCCGTGGTACCGCTCGCCGTTGTCCCTGGCCATCGTCGGCAGCCTGGCGTGGGTGGCCACGGCCCCCGTCGCGGCGCAGCAGCCTCCCGCACTCCAGCCGGCCACCGCCGAGCGCCTGGCAACGCTCGACAAGGTGGAAGTCACCGCCAACAAGCGCGTCGAAAACATCCGCGACGTCGCCGCGTCCATCAGCGTCCTCGGCGAGCGCCAACTGGAAAACCTCGGCGCCAGTTCGTTAGCCGACTACGCGAGCCTGATCCCGGGAATGCAGGTGCAGGACAGCGGCAGCCCCGGGCAGACCTCGGTGTCGCTGCGCGGCATCTCCGCACTGTCCTCCGGCGCCACGGTGGCGACCTACATCGACGAGGTTCCAGTCGGATCGAGCGGCATCTACCAGGGCGCCAACACCTTGATGCTGGACGTGCTGCCCTACGACATCACCCGGGTCGAAGTGCTGCGCGGGCCGCAAGGCACGCTGTACGGCGCCGGCGCCATCGGCGGCCTGCTCAAGTACGTGACGCGTGCGCCGGAGGTGAGCGGCGAGGAGTTCCGTCTCGGTGTCGGCCTGCGCTCGGTGGCCGGCGGCGGACAGGGCTGGAACACGCGCTTCGGCGCGAGCGTGCCGCTGAAGGAGGATCGCCTGGGGCTGCGCATGAGCTTTGCGCGCAACGAGCTGCCCGGCTACACCGACAACGCCACCGACGGCCGCAAGGACATCAACGACAGCGAACAGATGGGCGCGCGCGCGGCGCTGTTCTGGGACGGCGATGCGTTCGACGCGAACCTGTCGGTGCTGCAACAGCGCATCGATGCCGACGGCCGCGGCGGCACCGCGCTGGACCCGGACACGCTCGAGCCGCTGTTCGGCGACCACGTGGACCGGACCTGGCAACCGCAGCCGTTCTCCAAGGAACTGACCCTGACCTCGCTGAGCCTGGAGTGGGACCTGGGCTGGGCCGACCTAGTGTCGGCCACGGGCTGGTCGCAGACCGACACGATGACCCAGACCGATTCGACCATCCAGTTCGGCGAGGTCGCCAACCTGGTGCTCGGCCTGCCGGAGCCGGGCAGTTCCTTCGTGCGTTACGACTTCGACCTGGACAAGATCACCCAGGAACTGCGGCTGAGTTCGAAGAGCGGCGGCGCGTTCGAGTGGCTGCTGGGCATGTTCTACACCAAGGAGGACGCGGTGCAGAGCCAGCTCGCCGCGTTGCGCCAGCGCGACGGTTCGCCGCTGCCGGCGCCCTACGACCAGATGTACGAAACGCTGACCTTCCTCGGCATGCCCAGCACCTACAAGGAGTTCGCGGTGTTCGCCAACGGCGCGTGGCGCATCGGCGAGCGTTTCAAGATCGATGCCGGCGTGCGCCAGGCGCGCAACGAACAGTGGTTCAGCCAGAACGTGAGCGAGGGCATCCTGGTGCCGCTCGGCGATACGCCGGGCGAATCCGAAGAGGACGTGTTCACCTGGAGCCTGAGCCCACAGTTCAAGTTGAGCGAGGACAGCATGCTCTATGCGCGCGTGGCGACCGGCTACCAGCCGGGCGGGCCGAACGTGGCGCTGCCCGGCATCCCGCCCAAGGTGGATTCCTCGATGCTGACCAGCTACGAACTCGGGCTGAAGTCCCAGTTCGCCGACCGCCGCGTGCAACTGGACCTGGCCGCGTTCCGCATCGAGTGGGACGACATCCAGGTCAGCTCCTCGTTCAATGGCATCGGCGGCCTGGTCAATGGCGGCGAAGCGACCAGCGAGGGCGCCGAACTGTCCACCTGGTTCCTGGCCACCGACCACTGGACCATCGGCTTCAACCTCGCCTATACCAAGGCCAGTATCAAGAACGACTTCGCGCCCACGGTGATCCCGCAGGACGGCTTCGACATCGTGCTCAATACCGGCCTCGCCGGCGACCGGATGCCGTACGCGCCGCGGCTGGCGTGGGCGTTGAACACCGAATACGCCTTCGCCATCGGCGGCGGCTTCAACGGCCAGGTCGGCGCGTCGCTGCGCGGCGTGGGCTCGCAGCTCAACGCGACGACCGAGCGCCAGCGCGTGACCGCACCAGGCGACCCGTCGACCGTGCTGGACGAGGTGGTGACGCCGCCGCTGCGGCTGGACAGCTACCGCACCGTGGACGTGTACGCGGGCATCGGCAGGAACAACTGGGAACTGCGCGTCTATGCCAACAATGTCACCAACGAAGACGCCTGGTCGTCGTTGTCGCCGGTGAACAGCGAGGTGAGCGGCACGCCGGTGCAGGTGGCGGCGGTGCCGATCCGGCCGCGCACCGTCGGCGTCGAGTTCGACTACCGGTTCTAGCCGCGCACCGCCCGCCGTCGGCGGTGCGCATCGCATCGGCCGCCGCGCAACGGCAGTCCGCCCCACGATCTCCAGGTGAACGACCGCGTATGCCACAGACCCGCCCGCCATCCACGCCGGCATTGAAGGCCTTGCCAGGGCCGTATCTCCTGTTCCTTGGCGATGTCACAGAAGCCGGCTACGCCAAGACCGCGTTCGGATTGCGCGACTGGGCGCCGGAGCGCTGCGTCGGCGAGTTCGCCTGCGCCGGCGCGACCGTCACCACCGGCTTGCCGCGGATGACGCCGGCCGAGGCCGCCGCGCGCGGCGCGCGCTCGCTGGTCATCGGCGTGGCCAATGCCGGCGGCGTCATCCCGCAGGCCTGGGTGGGCTCGATCCTGCAGGCGATGGAAGCCGGCCTGGACATCGTCAGCGGCATGCACGTGCGCATGAGCGAGATCGAGCGCCTGCGCGAGGCGGCCGCCGCGCTGGGGCGCCAGCTCATCGACGTGCGCCAGCCGCCGCCGGGCATCCGCGTCGCCACCGGCCAGCCGCGCCGCGGCAAGCGCTTGCTGACGGTCGGCACCGACTGCGCGTTGGGCAAGAAGTACACGGCGCTGGCGCTGGCCAGGGCGTTCGCGCAGCGCGGCGTCGATGTGGATTTCCGCGCCACCGGCCAGACCGGGATCATGCTCGCCGGCAGCGGCATGCCGATGGATGCGGTGGTGGCCGATTTCGCCGCCGGCGCGGCGGAGTTGCTTTCGCCCGAGGCCGCCGACGGCCACTGGGACGTGATCGAAGGGCAGGGTTCCTTGTTCCATCCGGCCTATGCGGGCGTCGCGCTGGCGCTGCTGCACGGCAGCCAGCCCGATGTGGTGGTGGTCTGCCACCAGCCGGGGCGCGAACGCGTGCTGGGCCATCCGCAGTTCGCGCTGCCCAGCATCGAGGAGACCATCGCGCTGGCGCTGCAGCTGGGGCGACGCACCAATCCGGCGATCCGCTGCGCGGGCGTGAGCCTCAACACGGCACACCTGGGCGAAGCTGCGGCGCATGCACTGTGCGCGGCGGAGAGCAGGCGCCTGGGCTGCGCGGTCGCCGATCCGATGCGCGGCGGCGCGGCGTTCGACGCCTTGGTGGAGGAGTGCCTGGCATGAAACCCGTCGATCTTGTTCTGTGTCGTATTCGCCTGCAGCGGTGCGCGCCGTGAGCGGCGCATCCACCTGGTTCCAGCGCTATCTGCTGCCGGGCTTCGTGTTCCAGGCGGCGGTGATCGCGGGCGGCTACGCCACCGGGCGCGAACTGGTGGAGTTCTTCCTGCCGGCCGGTCCCTGGGGCGGCTTGCTGGGCATGGCGGTGAGCATGCTGGTATGGAGCGCGGTGCTGATGGTCAGCTTCGAGCTGGCCCGGGTCGCGCGCGCCTACGACTATCGTTCCTTCTTCAAGGTGCTGCTCGGCCGCGCCTGGTTCCTGTTCGAGATCGGCTACTTCGCGCTGATGATCGTGATCCTGGCGGTGATGGGCGCGGCCGCCGGCGAAATCGCGCACAGCCTGTTCGGCCTGCCCAAGCTGGCCGGTTCGCTAGGCATGATCGCCGCCACCGGCGCGATGCTGGTCTACAGCAGCGCAGCGATCGAGAAGTTCCTCACCGCGTCGGTGGGCTATCTGTACCTGGTTTATTGCGTGTTCCTGGCCTGGAGCGTGGTCGCCTTCGGAGACCGCATCCAGGCCAACTTCGCCGCCGTGCCGCTCGCCGATGGCTGGTTCGGCGCCGGGCTCAGCTACGCCGGCTACAACGTCGCCACCATTCCCGCGGTGCTGTTCTGCATCCGCCATCTGCGCAGCCGTCGCGAGGCGCTGGCCGCCGGTGCGCTCGCCGGCCCGCTCGGCATGCTGCCGGGCGTGGTGTTCTACATCGCGATGATGGGCTACTACCGCGAGATCGGTGCCGAGGCGCTGCCCTCGGCGTTCCTGCTGGGCAAGCTGCACGCGCCGTGGTTCGAGTGGGCGTTCCAGATCGCGGTGCTGCTGACCCTGGTCGATACCGGCGTGGCGTTGCTGCATGCCATCAACGAACGCGTGGCCAAGACCTTCGAGGAACGGCAGCGGCCGATGCCGCGCGCGCTGCGCCCGGCGCTCGCGGTCGGCTCGATGCTGCTGGCGGTGTACGCCGCCAGCGCCGTGGGCCTGGTCGAACTGATCGCCAAGGGCTACGGCACGCTGACCTGGCTGTTCCTGGCGGTGTACGTGCTGCCGCTGATGACCTGGGGCGTGTGGCTGCTGTGGCGACGCCCGCAGCGCCTCGGCGCCGAGCTTCGCTAGCCAACCCGTCCGGGAGTCCATGATGGCCGCCATTCCGAAATGCCTGCAGGCCGCGATCGTCGCGATCGCTCTTGCCTGGGCCGCCAGCGCGGCCGCCGCGCCGCCGCCGGGCTTCGACGCGCGCGTGGAGCGCATGCTCGCCGAACACGACGTGCCCGGCATGGCCATCGCCATCGTCGAGCAGGGCCGGATCGTGCATGCCAAGGGCTATGGCGTACGCCGCCTGGGCGCGACCGAGGCGGTCGATGCGGACACCATCTTCCCCACCGGTTCCACCGGCAAGGCCTTCACCGCCGCGGCGCTGGCAATCCTGGTCGACGAGGGCAAGCTCGGCTGGGACGACAAGGTCATCGACCACCTGCCCGAGTTCCGCATGTACGACCCTTGGGTAACGCGCGAGATGACCGTGCGCGACCTGCTGGTCCATCGCAGCGGCCTGGGATTGGGTGCGGGCGACCTGCTGTTCATCCCGCGCAGTTCGCGCAGCCGCGGCGACATCGTGCGCGCGCTGCGCCACCTCAAGCCGGCCACCAGCTTCCGCAGCAACTACGCCTACGACAACATCCTGTACGTGGTCGCCGGCGAAGTGATCGCCGCGGCCAGCGGCCAGGACTGGGAAAGCTTCATGCGCGAACGCGTGTTCAAGCCGGCGGGCATGGCCAGCTCGGTCAGCGAGGAGAAGGACCGCTTCGCCAACCCGAACCGGGCGCAGCCGCATGCGCGCCTGGACCCGCGCGTGCGCGGGCTCGGCCCACAGCAGGCGCTGCCCGAGCGCGAGGGCCTGGGCCAGGTGGCCGCGCCGGCCGGCGGCCTGTCCTCCAGCGCCAACGACCTGGCCCGCTGGCTGCAGATCCAGCTGGCGCTCGGCGCATTGCCGGGCAGCGACGGCAAGCGCCTGTACAGCGCAGCGTCCGCACAGGCGATGTGGACCCCGCAGGTGCCGGTGCCGATCAACCCGTACCCGGCGCCGATCGCCGACATCACGCCGAACTTCTCCAGCTACGCGCTGGGCTGGAACGTGCAGGACTATCGCGGCGTCAAGGTCGTGCAGCACGGCGGCGCGGTGTTCGGCGTGCTGACCTTCATCGTGCTGGTGCCCGAGCGCAACCTGGGCATCTCGCTGCAGATCAATGCCGAGGACGTCGGCGTGATGCGCGGCCTGGGCTACGAACTGCTCGACCACTATCTGGGGTTCGCGCCGCGCGACTGGGTGGCGGCGTTCGACACCTGGTACCGGCAGCGCCTGGATGGCGGCCTGGCGGCCTTGCAGGCTGCCGGCAACAGCGCGCGCAAGGCATCGCGTCCCTCGCTGCCGGCCGCCGGCTATGCGGGCCGCTATGCCGATGCGTGGTATGGGCCGATCGAGATCGCCGACCGTGCGGGCAAGCTGCGGATCGACTTCAAGCAGACCCCCAACATGGCCGGGACGCTGCGCCATTGGCAGTACGACACCTTCCGTACCGAATGGGACGATCGCGCCATCGAACCGGCCTACGTCAGCTTCGCGCTGGATGCCGAAGGCAAGGTCGCGCGCATCGCGATGCAGCCGGTGTCGTCGCTCGCCGATTTCAGCTACGACTACCAGGACCTGCTGTTCGTTCCCCTGGCCGACGGGCGCGTGGCCACGCCCTGACCGGCGCATTGCGGCGCGGCGCTCGCACCCGGCCGCCACTCACTGGCTTCACCCATGCGCCTGGCGCAGCGAGCGCCGCTCGTCCGCGGCACATCGGCACATCGGCGCGCCGGCAGCGGACACCGGACATCGGCCGGTCCCCCGGGGATGAAGCACGGGCCTTGGCCGAGTTTCCGCGCCCATGCCACTATGGCCCACGTGCAGTCTCCCGACTGGCGGCGCAGGGTATCGACTAAAATTGCGGGTATCCAAGCGGGCACGAATCCGGGGTTCCAGGGTTCTGCGCCTTACTAATCAACTGGATGGACCGCACATGCTGCTGATGCTCGACAACTACGACAGCTTCACCTACAACCTCGTGCAGTACCTGCAGGCGCTCGGCGCCGAGGTCAAGGTGGTGCGCAACGACGCGCTCAGCGTGGACGAGATCGAGCGCCTGGCGCCGGAGCGCATCGTGATCTCGCCCGGCCCGTGCACGCCGAACGAGGCCGGGGTGTCGCTGCAGCTGATCGAGCGGCTCGGCCAGCACACGCCGATCCTGGGCGTATGCCTGGGCCACCAGAGCATCGGCCAGGCCTACGGCGGCGAAGTGGTGCGTGCCGGCACCATCATGCACGGCAAGACCTCGCGCATCCGCCACGAGGGCCGCGGCGTGTTCGTCGGCCTGCCGGACCGCTACGAGGCCACCCGCTACCACTCGCTGGTGGTGGAGAAGACCACGCTGCCGGACTGCCTGGAAGTCACCGCCTGGACCGAGAACGAGGACGGCACGGTCGAGGAGATCATGGGCCTGCGCCACCGCCAGTTCCCGGTCGAGGGCGTGCAGTTCCATCCCGAATCCATCCTCACCGAGCACGGCCACGCCCTGCTGAAGAACTTCCTGGAGCGCTGAACATGCGTCTGCATCCACGCGCGGCGTTCGCCGCGATCGCGCTGCTGCTGTGCGCGCCGTGCCTGGCGGCGCCCGCCGGCGCCAAGGCGGCCGCGCCGCGATGCGCCGAGGCCGCGCGGGCCCAGGCTGCCAAGCTGCTGGCCTTTCATTCCGACAACGACGAGCGCGCCGAGGTCGGCGACGAGGTCGAGCGGCTGCCGTCCATCGTCAATCCGGCCAATGCCAAGCAGCGCTTCGAGGTGCTGCAGGTGTGGGGCTACATCTACAAGGGCGAGTACCGCATGCGCCTGCTCTACTACCCCATGGCCGACGGCGACTGCGTGCTGATGGGGCAGGAAATCCTCGAGCACGCCAGTCTTTGAATTTCCAGGAACCGCAATGACGCTGACCCCGCAGCAAGCCCTGCAACGCACCATCGAGCACCGCGAAATCTTCCACGACGAGATGGTCGGGCTGATGCGGCAGATCATGCGCGGCGAAGTGTCGCCGATGATGACCGCGGCGATCCTCACCGGGCTGCGGGTGAAGAAGGAGACGATCGGCGAGATCGCCGGCGCCGCGGCGGTGATGCGCGAGTTCTCGCGCACCGTCGAGGTGGCCGACCGCACCCACATGGTCGATATCGTCGGCACCGGCGGCGACGGCTCGCACACCTTCAACATCTCCACCTGCGCGATGTTCGTGGCCGCTGCGGCCGGCGCCAAGGTGGCCAAGCACGGCAACCGCAGCGTCTCCTCCAAGTCCGGCAGCGCCGATGCGCTGGAGGCGCTGGGCGCGGTGATCGAACTGCAGCCCGAGCAGGTGGCGCAGGCACTGGCCGCCACCGGCATCGGCTTCATGTATGCGCCGGTGCACCATCCGGCGATGAAGGTGGTAGCGCCGGTGCGGCGCGAGATGGGCGTGCGCACCATCTTCAACATCCTCGGCCCGCTGACCAATCCGGCCGGCTCGCCCAACATCCTGATGGGCGTGTTCCATCCCGACCTGGTCGGCATCCAGGCGCGCGTGCTGCACGAGCTGGGCGCCGAGCGCGCACTGGTGGTGTGGGGCCGCGACGGCATGGACGAACTCTCGCTCGGCGCCGGCACCCTGGTCGGCGAACTGCGCGACGGCCAGGTGCGCGAGTACGAAGTGCATCCTGAGGATTTCGGCATCGCCATGTCGGCCAGCCGCAACCTCAAGGTGGCCGACGCCAACGAGTCGATGGCGATGCTGCGCGGCGTGCTCGACAACGTGCCCGGTCCGGCGCTGGACATCGTCGCCTTCAACGCCGGCGCGGCGCTGTACGTGGCCGGCGTGGCCGACGACATCGGCGCCGGCATCGCGCTGGCGCGCACGGCGATCGCCGACGGCCGCGCGCGCGCCAAACTCGATGCGTACGTGGCGTGCACGCAGCGCTTGGCCGACGTTCGCGACTGAGGATGCGGGACCCGAAGCGCTTGCCCGCCTGAGCGCGCGGCATTGGCATCGCGGCGGGCGGTGCCGATGTCGCCCGTTGTCCGTCCAGTGCGCCGGCAGCCCGTGTTGGGCGTGCGCGACGTCCGTGTCGTGCAGCCAAGCGACACGCAAGCCGTGGCGACGTGCGGACACTCCCGCGTCCATCCGAGATGGCCGGCCCTTCGGTCGGCGCGTAAGCTGCCCGCTGCGCCGCGTCGGTGGCGCACGACGACAAAGGGTTTGCATGGCCAACCGCTCCTATCTCTACAGCCTCAGCAACCGGCCGGCCTCGTATGGCGATCGGCCCGAAACCATTTCCAGCCTCTCCGAATGGGCCTACGACGTGCCGTTCGTGTATCGGCTGCTGATGTCGGCCGATCCCCAGGTGTGCGCGTCGCTGGTGGCGGAGGGCCTGGATGACGAGGACGACGACGAGGTCGATGGGGAAGACGAGGTCGAGAGCGGGGAGGAGAGCGAAGACCAGGCCGGACGCGAGGACGAGGACGAAGAGGCGGGCGCCGACGAAGACGATGACCAGCCGGCGCGCCTGCATGCGATCAGCAGCCCGTTCGCCCCGGGCCTGGAGCGGGTCAAGCGCTTCGCCGAGATCGTCAAGGCGATCGCGGCCGCGCCTCCCCTGCCGCCTGCGCCAGCGCCGGTCGTGGCGCCGCCAGCGTCCCTGATGGGACGCCTCAAGCGACTGTTCTCGGCGACGCCCGCGCCGGTCGAAGCGCCGGTCCCGGTGCCGGCGACGGTCGAGCACCTGCCAGGCTGGCTGGACGAGACCGTCGCCTTCCTGGAAGCGAACCGCGACGCGTTCCTGCTGCTGGAGACCCTCGAACTCGACATGATGTCGGCGATCGGCGAAGAAGACCTGCGCCACTGCGTCGAGCAGGAGATCGGCCGATGCCGCGAGGTCGGCGCCGCCTTCGACGCCCTGCCGGCCGACCTCCACGAGGCCGCGACCCTGCTGCGCCGCCTGGCCGTCGAAGAGGGCGCACCGCCGCTCGATGTCTTCCACGGCCTGCGCTTCGACGACGACTGCGACAGCACGCGGACCGGCGCCACCGAACGGCCGCTGGGACTGACGAACTGGTCCGAGGTGCTGTACTTCGAATTGTCGGACCAGGACGAGCCCGACGCAGACCAGGCCAAGGACTGAATCCAAGATCCGTCTGGTCGAACGGCACCGGCACTACGCTATTGCCGAGTCCCGAGTCCCGAAACTAGAGTCCCGGCCTGTTCAGCCCAACTTGGCCGATAATGCCGCGTCCCCCGGAACCCCGAGCGCATGAGCGACATCCTCCGCACCATTCTCGCCCGCAAGGCCGAAGAGATCGCCGCGCGCAGCGCGCGCGTGTCGCTGGCCGAGCTGGTCTCCCGCGCCGGGGCCGCGCCGCCGGTGCGCGGCTTCGCCCGCGCGCTGCAGCGCGCGATCGCCGACGGCGAGCCGGCGGTGATCGCCGAGATCAAGAAGGCCAGCCCGTCCAAGGGCGTGATCCGCCCCGACTTTCACCCGGCCGACATCGCGGTCAGCTACGAATTCGGCGGCGCCGCCTGCCTGTCGGTGCTGACCGACGTGGACTTCTTCCAGGGCCACGACGACTACCTGCAGCAGGCGCGCGAAGCGTGCACGCTGCCGGTGCTGCGCAAGGACTTCACCATCGATCCCTACCAGGTGTACGAGGCGCGCGTGCTCGGCGCCGACTGCATCCTGCTGATTGTCGCCGCGCTGGACGACCTGCAGCTGGCCGAGCTGTCGGCGCTGGCGATGGAGCTGGGCATGGACGTGCTGGTCGAGGTCCACGACATCGACGAGCTGGAGCGCGCGATCCAGGTGCCGGTGCCGCTGATCGGGATCAACAACCGCAACCTGCGCACCTTCGAGGTGTCGCTGCAGACCACGCTGGCGATGCGCGACGCGGTGCCGCGCGATCGCCTGCTGGTCACCGAAAGCGGCATCCTCGGCCAGGCCGACGTGGCGATGATGCGCGCGGCCGGCGTGCACGCGTTCCTGGTCGGCGAGACCTTCATGCGCGCCGAGGAACCCGGCGAAGCGCTGCGCCAGTTGTTCTTCGAGCCATGAGCGGCGCCTATTCCGCCCCGCGCGCCGACGCGCCGCTGGTGGTGTTCGATTTCGACCACACGCTGTACGACGGCGACTCCGGCAGCCACCTGTTCGCCTGGCTGATCCGGCGCAACCCCTTGCGCCTGGCCGCCGCGCTGCTGGCCACGCCGCTGCTGGGGCCGCTGGTGGCGATGCTGCCGACCCGGCGCACCGGCATCTCCGGCTACGTGTGGATCGCCAGCTTCGGCCTGCACCGCGCGCGCGAGTTCAACCGGGTGATCGACCAGTACGTGCTGCGCCACGAGGCGCAGATCCGCCAGCGGCTGTTGCCGCAGGCGCTGGAGGTGTTCGCCCGGCACCGTGCCGCCGGCGACCGGGTGGTGGTCGCCACCGGCGCGCCGCCGGAGCTGGCGCGCGCCATCCTGGCCTTCGTCGCGCACCAGGACGTGCCCGTGGTCGGCAGCCTGATCGGCCCGCGGCTGGGCGCGGTCACCGCCACCCGCCACTGCCACAACGAAGAAAAGATGCGCATGCTGCGCGAGCTGGGCTATGCCGACATCGCCATCGCCTATTCCGACAGCACCGCCGACCTGCCGTTGCTGCAGGCCGCCGCTACGCCGGTGGTGGTCAATCCCAAGGCCTCGGCGGTGGCGTGCTTCCGCCGCGAACTGCCGTCCGCCACGCCGATCCTGAACTGGGGTTGCCGCGATCGCGCCGGCGACGCCGTGACGGCACCGGCCGCGCCGCGCGACTAGACCTGCCAGCGGTACAGCGTGCTGCCGATCTGGTACAGGCTGATGCCCAGCACCAGCACGCCGACCGCCACCAGCACCCAGCGTTCGCGCACCCGCTTCACCAGCACCGCCGCCAGCGGCGCGGCCAGCATGCCGCCGACCAGCAGGCCGAGCACGATCTCCAGGTGCTGCACGCCCATGCTCAACAGGAAGGTCAGCGAGATCGACAGCGTCACCAGGAACTCGGCGGCGTTGACCGTGCCGATCGTGGTGCGCGCCTGGCCGCCGTGGGCCAGCAGGGTCGAGGTCGCCACCGGGCCCCAGCCACCGCCGCCGCTGGCGTCGAGCAGGCCGGCGACGAAACCGAGCAGCGGCACCCGCCGCACCTGCTGCCGCGGCAGCGCCCGGCCGGCCGCGCGCAGCAGGATCAGCACCGCCAGGCCGAGCAGGTACAGGTGCACGAAGGGGCGGATGAGCTCGCCGGGCAACTGGGTCAGCACATAGGCGCCGAGGACGCCGCCGGCCATGCCTGGCAGCGCCAGGCGCAGGAACAGGCGCTTGTCGACGTTGCCCATCGCCAGGTGCGACAGGCCCGAGGCGCCGGTGGTAAAGACCTCGGCGCTGTGCACGCTGGCGCTGACCGCCGCCGGCGGCAGGCCCATGCTCAACAACACAGACGAGGACACCAGGCCGAAGGCCATGCCCAGCGCGCCGTCGACCAGCTGCGCCGCCAGGCCGACCAGCACGAACCAATAGAAGGTCTCGCTCAGGACCATCGCGATGGTCCGCTGCCGCCGCTAGCGCGGCGCGCAGCCATGCGCGTTGCGCTCAACGCGCGCCGTACAGCACCACGGTCTTGCCGCGGGCGTGCAGGATGCCGTCGACCTGCAGCTTCTTCAGCACGCGGCCGGCCATCTCGCGCGAGCAGCCGACCAGCCGCGCCAGCTCCTGCCGCGACACGCGCAACTGCATGCCCTGCGGGTGGCTCATCGCTTCCGGCTCCTGGGCCAGGTCGTGCAGGGTGCGCACGATGCGGTCGGTGACGTCCAGGAACGCCAGCCGGCTGGCCTTGCGCGAGGTGTCGAGCAGGCGCTTGGACAGCTGCACGCCGATCGCGTACAGCACCCGCGGCGCGTCGGCCGACAGCGACCCCAGGAACAGCTGGTGCAGCCGCTCGTAGCTGATCTCGGCCAGTTCGCACGGGGTACGGGTGCGCAGGATCACCTCGCGCTGGTCCGATTCGATGAACAGGCCCATCTCGCCGACGAACTCGCCGCTGCCGAAATAGCCCAGCACCAATTCGCGATCGTCATCTTCCTCGGCGATGATGCTGACCGAGCCGCTGACGACGTAGTACAGGGTGCCGGCCGGGTCGCCGGGCCTGAACACGTCGGTCCGCGCCGGATAGCGCCGGCGGTGGCTGTGCGCCAGGAAGCGGTCGATCGTGGCGGTGTCCAACGTCAGAGGACTTGGAGCGATGCGCACAGGTGTTGCAGTGGAGGTGTTTCCGGGACTCATGGCGGCTTCGCTACTGCGTGAGTCCCGAAGCTTAACGGGACGCGTTGTCTGCGGCAAACGAGCGCCAATCCCCACGTTTCGCTACGGGCGCGTTTGGCCCATAATTGCTGCCCTTTCTACCCCGTCCATCTTTTAGAGGATTCACGCCCGTGGTCAAGCCGTTGCCTCGCCTGAGGCTGCAAGGTTTCAACAACCTCACCAAGGCGTTGAGCTTCAACATCTACGACGTCTGCTACGCGGTGTCCGAAGAGGAGCGCCAGCGCTACATCGAGTACATCGACGAGCAGTACGACGCCGACCGCCTGACCGAGATCCTCACCGATGTGGCCGAGATCATCGGCGCCAACATCCTCAACATCGCCCGCCAGGACTACGATCCGCAGGGCGCCTCGGTGACCATCCTGATCTCCGAAGAGCCGGTGATCGACAAGAAGCTGGCCGGCAAGGAGATCATCTCCGACGCGGTGGTCGCGCACATGGACAAGAGCCACATCACCGTCCATACCTACCCGGAAACCCATCCGCAGCACGGCATCGCGACCTTCCGCGCCGACATCGACGTCGCCACCTGCGGGGTGATCTCGCCGCTGAAGGCGCTCAACTACCTGATCGAGCGGCTGGAATCGGACATCGTGATCATGGATTACCGCATCCGTGGCTTCACCCGCGACGTGAAGGGCAAGAAGCACTACATCGACCACAAGATCAACTCGATCCAGAACTTCCTGGCCAAGAACATCAAGGCGCGTTACGAGATGTTCGACGTCAATGTCTACCAGGAGAACATCTTCCACACCAAGATGCACCTGAAGGACTTCGACCTGGACCAGTACCTGTTCGAGGAAAAGGCCAAGAACCTCTCGTTCAAGGAGCGCATGCGGATCGAGGCGCTGCTCAAGCGCGAGATCGAGGAACTGTTCCACGGTCGCAACCTGGCCGAGTAGCACGTCACATTCGGCGGGACGGCCCGCCCCGCAGCGTTTGCGCTGCGACCCTTGCCGACGGCGGCCCGATGTGCAGACATCGGGCCGTTTTTGTTTTTATTTGTCTACGGAGACAGACAATGCCATGGATCTACCTGCTGCTCGCCGGCCTGTTCGAAATCGGCTTCGCGCTCGGCCTCAAGTACAGCGAAGGCTTCACCCGCCTCTGGCCGACGCTGGGCACCCTGGCCGGCGCCGGCATCAGCCTGTGGCTGCTGACCCAGGCGCTGAAGGACATCCCGCTGGGCACGGCGTACGCGATCTGGACCGGGATCGGCGCGCTGGGCACGGCCGCGCTGGGCATCGCGCTGTTCGGCGACAGCGCGTCGCCGGCGCGGCTGGCCTGCATCGGCCTGATCGTGGCCGGGGTGATCGGCCTGAAGCTGGTCCAGTCCTGAGCGCTGCCGGGTTCGCGGCCTATAAAGAATGTCGCAGGCGGCAGCGCTGCCAACGTTCGTGGCAGGCGCTGCGGGTCAACTTGAGGCGCGGGCCGATCCGGGCGCTCGCAGTGCTCGCCTGGCTCCGCTGTCATGGGCGCCGAGGCTGAGAAGCGGCGACTGCCGAGCCATCAGGCCACGGCGGGGCGGCGCGCGCCGAGGACGCGGCCGATCAGCATCTGGTGCGCGACCGCGGCCAGCAGTGCGGCGATCGACAGCGCGATCGCCACCCGGCTGAGCATGCCGCCGAGGTTGCCGGCGTGCTGCAACTGGTCCAGGCGGCCGAAGCGCGACGGATCGGCGTTGGCATAGGCGATCTCCACGGTCGCGCCGTCGAGCAGCAGCGGCCCGGCCTCGGCGCCGCTGGCCTCGAACGCGCCGCGGTGCAGCCGGCCCTTGCTCTCGAAGACATAGTGGAAGCGGTAGTGCACCAGCGGTTCGGCATGCGCGCCGAACGCGCCGTCGGCGATCACCGGCACCGTCGCCACCGAGTGGTCGCGCAGGATCGCGCTGGCATGGCGGTAGTCGCCGAGCAGGTGGTAGAGCAGGGCGCCGCCGCCGAGCGCGAACAGGCTCGCGAACAGCAGGCGCGAGAGCCAGCGGGTCCGTGGCGATGGCAGATGGATGGAGCGTGCAGGCATGATCGGTCGTGAAAGCAGGCGCAAGCGGCAGGAGGTGCGGCGCGGTGGTGCGGCGAAGTCGGACGGCGCCGGGATGGAAGCGCCAGTCGCTGAACAGGATAGGCGGACGTCGGAACCAGTCAGCTTTCGTTCACTTTAACCCGAATACGCGGGCAATGCCAGCGCGGCACCGGCGGCGCCTGCGCCGCGGCGCGCTCAAAGCCGGTAGGCGACCGCCTTCATCAGCCGCGAGGCGGCGGCCATCAGCGACGGGATCGGCGCCGGCAGCCGCCGCGCGCCGGCCTGTTCGGCGTGTTCGGCATGGCGCGCCTCGTCGGCTTTCATCACCCGCAGCACGTCGCGGCTGCGCAGGTCGGCCGGCGGCAGCGTCTGCAGGTGTTCGTCCAGGTGCGCCTCGACCTGGCGTTCGGTCTCCACCACGAAACCGAGGTTCCAGCCGTCGCCGCGCAGCCCGGCCAGGGTGCCGATGGCGTAGCTGCCGGCATACCAGACAGGGTTGAACAGGCTCGGGCGGCTGTCCAGCTCGCGCAGCCGCGCCGCGCACCAGGCCAGGTGGTCGGTTTCCTCCTGCGCCGCTTCCAGCAGGTGCGCGCGGGTCGCCGGATCTTGGGCGACCGCGGCCTGGCCGAAGTACAGGCCCTGCGCGCAGACCTCGCCGACATGGTTGATGCGCATCAGCCCGGCGGCATGGCGGCGTTCGTCCGGCGCCAGCACCACGTCGGCGGTGGCCGCCGCCGGGTAGGGGCGCTGCGCCGGCGGATCGCCGAACACCGTTTCCAGGGCGCGCTGGGCTTCGACCAGGGCGCGGTCGAGCGGGGTATGCAGGCGGGGAGCCGTCATCGCGAGGGGCCTGGGGATGGTGGGGCATTCGATTTTCGCCCCGGGCCGCCGCCATGCCAAGCGCCGGCGGCGCTGGGGTCCCGGGCAAGGGCCGGACTTGCGCGTGCCGCTGGCGGCGCGTAGAATTCCGCCTCTTGCGTTTTTGCAAGTCACAACGCGTGGCAAAGTTCAGGCAGCGTCCCTGCCGGAATCCGCCCGACCAACCGAGTCTTCTTAATGAGCACCTTCACCGCTAAGTCCGAGACCGTCCAGCGCGACTGGTATCTCGTCGACGCCGCCGGCAAAACGCTGGGCCGGCTTTCCACCGAACTGGCCCGCCGTCTGCGCGGCAAGCACAAGCCGGTCTATACCCCGCACGTCGATACCGGCGATTACCTGGTGGTGATCAACGCCGAGAAGATCACGGTCACCGGCAACAAGCTCAACGACAAGAAGTACCACCGCTTCACCGGCTACATCGGCAACCTGAAGACCGAGACCTTGGCGCAGGCGCTGGAGCGTCACCCCGAGCGCGTCATCGAGATCGCGGTCAAGGGCATGCTGCCGAAGGGTCCGCTGGGTCGCGCCATGTACCGCAAGCTCAAGGTCTACAAGGGCTCCGAGCATCCGCATACCGCCCAGCAGCCGCAAGTTCTGGATATCTAATCATGGCGATCACGCAAAACTACGGCACCGGCCGCCGCAAGTCCTCCACCGCCCGCGTGTTCCTGCGCAAGGGTACCGGCAACATCACCGTCAACAACCGTCCGCTGGACGAGTTCTTCGGCCGTGAGACCGCGCGCATGATCGTGCGCCAGCCGCTGGAGCTGACCAAGAACACCGAAAGCTTCGACATCTTCGTCACCGCCGCCGGCGGCGGCACCACCGGCCAGGCCGGTGCGATCCGCCTGGGCATCGCCCGCGCGCTGGTCGAGTACGACGAAACCCTGAAGTCCGAGCTGCGCAAGGCCGGCTTCATGACCCGCGACGCCCGCGAAGTCGAGCGCAAGAAGGTCGGTTTGCACAAGGCCCGCCGCGCGACCCAGTTCTCCAAGCGCTGATCCACCGCGCCTGGCGAGGAATCCTTCGGGATTCCCCTGGGAAGTACGCAAAAGCCCGGCTTGGCCGGGCTTTTGTCGTTTGGGTCCGACGGCAGCGGCGGTCGCAAGCCAAGCCGTGCTCTTGCGTCGCCTCGATCTCGTGGTCGTTGGTTCGGCGCGCCTGTACCCAGCTCCATGCCGGTGCTGTCTCCTGCTTGAGTGTTGCCATCAGTCGCGCGTGGTTCTACTGCTGCGGATCTAGCGGTGCATCAGTAGCGGTCGACTGCATTGCCGTTCGCAAGAAGGCAATCCGCAGCTCCGCGTTATTTCGCGTTTGCCTGCACCAATGTGTCTGGTGAAAAGCCCCCTTGGAGTCCAAGGGGGCGCGCCGACAGGCGCGGGATGTGGAGAGGGAAGGCCGGGGCCCACACCTTGCGCAGCAAGGTGTGGGGCGCAGGCGCCAAGCGCCTGCGCGAACCCGCAGCCAAACACCAAAAAAAAGGCCGATCTTTCGATCGGCCTTTT
>NZ_JAYIQP010000017.1:0-92354 GCF_035026585.1 Xanthomonas sp. WHRI 7945 | reverse complement strand
GTCCCGAGTCCCGAGTCCCGAGTCCCGAGTCCCGAGTCCCGAGTCCCGAGTCCCGAGTCCCGCTCAGAAATCGACCTGCACCGCCAACCGCGCCGTCCGCGGCGCGCCCAGGAACAGATAGTCGTCGCCGGCGTATTCGCCGACGTCGCGCCAGTAGCGCTTGTCGGCCAGGTTGTCCACGCTCAGCCGCAGCGTGGTCGGTACCGCGCCCAGCCGCGTGGCGTAGCGCGCGCCCAGGTTGTACACGGTATAGCCGCCCACCTCGGCATTGCCGATCCGGTCGGCGTACTTGGCGCCGCTGTACTGCGCGCCGCCCAGCAGCGCCAGGCCGGCGACACCGGGCACGTCCCAACTGGCCTGGGCGCTGGCGCGCAGCCTGGGCACGTTCAAGGCCTGGTGGCCTTCGTAGGCGGGCGTGCCGGTGTCCTCGGCGCGCGCGCGGATGCCGGCGACGCTGGCCTGCAGGTGCAGCCGTTCGCCGATCGCGCCGTCGGCCGACAGTTCGATGCCGCGGTTGTGCAGCCGGCCCTGCTGCAGGTACAGGAAGCTGCCGTCGGCCTGCGGCTGCGCGTACTGGTAGGCCTGGCGCATGTCGAACACGGCGGCGCCCAACGCCAGGCCGTCGCGCTCGTATTTCAGGCCGGCCTCGCTCTGGTACGCGGCGGTCGGCGCGAGGATCGCGTCGGCATTGCTGGCGAACCACGAGGCGGTGCCGCCCGGCGCCAGGCCCTTGGCGAAGCTGGCATACAGCGACAGCGTGTCCTGCGGCTTGAACAGCAGTGCCGCCTGCGGCAGCAGTTCCGAGCGGCGGGTGTGCCGGGTCAGTGCGCCGTCGCGGTCCCAGGCGCGCTCGTCGTAGCGCACCTGGCGCGCACCCAGCAGCAACTGCCACGCCTCGCCGATGCCGATGCGGTCGCTGGCCAGCAGCGCGGTCTGCGTGCTGTCCAGGCGCCGCCGCTTGGGATCCAATTCGGCATCGGCCTGGGCGTAGACCGGCGGGTCGGCGTCGATGTTGCCGGTGCCGATCCACTCGTTGATCGAGCCGTGCCGGTCGATGCTGCGCTGCAGGTAGTCCACGCCGACGTTGATCTGGTGCTGCAACGTGCCGGTGGCGAAACTGCCGGACACGGTCGCCTGCAGCTGGTCGTTGCGGCGGGTGTCGTCGGGGCTGCGGTAGTCGTAGACGTCGTAGTCGCCTTCGCGGCTGAAATAGTTGGGAACCGCGTCGGCGGCGCAGCTGGCCGCGCCGTAGCAGCCCCAGGCGAAGCTGGAATAGTCGTCGATCACCGCGCGGCTGTGGGCGGCCGCCAGCTGCGCGCTCCAGGCGTCGTTGAAGCGGTAGCGATAGCGCAGCTGGGCATTGAGCGCATCGATGCCGACCGGCTTGGACCACGGCTGGTAGGCCAGCAGCCGGTGCACCGACACGTCGCTGGGCACGCGTGTGCCGCCGAGCAGCTGATAGCCGGGGACCGAGCGCTGCTGCCGGTCCTGGTATTCCACGTCCAGCTGCAGCGTCGATCGCGGGTCGATGTTCCAGTCCGCGGCCAGCGACAGGAAGTTGCGGTGGCCGTCGGCATGCGCGACGTAGCTGCGGATGTCCTCGTGCGCGGCGTTGACCCGCAGCCCGAACTGGCGGTCGCGGCCGAACCAGCCGCCTAGGTCCGCCGCGGCGTAGCGGCCGCCATCGTCGTCGGTGCCCAGCACCAGCGTGCGCACCTGTTGCGGGCGCTTGGTCGTGTAGTCGATCACGCCGGCCGGTTCGGTGAGGCCGGACTGCAGCCCGGACAGACCCTTGAGCACCTGCACCTGCTGCTTGTTCTCCAGCGCCACGTTCTGCTCGCCGGCGACGGTCAGGCCGTTGATGCGGTAGCTGTTGGCTGCGTTGAGCGAATAGCCGCGCACCACGAAGTTCTCGTAGTAGCCGATCGGCGCGTAGCTGTCGCCGACCGAGGCATCGGCGCGCAGCACCTCGCTGAGCACGCGCACCTGGCGGTCGTCCAGCTGCGCGCGGTCGATCACGCCGATCGACGCGGGCGTGTCCAGCAGCGCGGCGTCGCCGTAGCCGGCCAGGTCGGAGCGGTTGCGCGACTGCGTGGCCTGCACGTTGACCGCGTCCAGTTCGATCGGCGTGCGCGTGTCCGCATCGGTGGCGCGTGCCGGCGCGGCGGTGGCGGCCAGCGCCAAGGCCAGGGCGAGCGGCGCGAGCGCGGGGAAGGTGTGGGACATGCTGGACCTCTAGGCGGAAAGCGGAACGGGAAGAAGAGATGCCGCTGCGCGCAGGCGACAGCAGCGTCGGGTATCGGGTGCGACGCCGCGGCGGCAGCGCTGCGCGGCGGGCATGCGCCAGGGGCGCGTCGACGTGCGCGGCCGCGTGCGCATGGCGCTCATCGCGCCGCCTCGGCGTGCCGCTGCAATTGCCGCAGCAGGCGCTGGCCTTCCTCGCCGCCGAACCAGTCGGCATGGCCGAGCAGGTAGCGGCGGTAGGCGATGTCGGCATTCGCGTCGGAGCCGGTGATGCCGGCGAAATAGTCGATCTCGCTGAGCGCGAAGTCGGCGTGCGCGATCGGCAACAGCGCGGCCAGCAGGCGCAGTTGCGCCGCGTCCAGCGGCAACACCTGCGCGTAGCCGTGCAGCAGCGCATCGAGTTGGTCCAGGTCGGCCGCGGCGCGGCCGCCAACGTCCAGTTCCAGCCACGGCACCAGGTTGCGCTCGATCGCGGTGGCCAGGTCGAACAGCGCGAAGCTGCGGTCGGCCAGGCCGAAATCGAACACCGCGCTGACCTCGCTCGCCGTGCCCTGGTCGCGCCACAGCAGGTTGGAGGCATGCCAGTCGCCGTGCGTCCACAGCGGCGGCGGCGGCGATCGCAGCGACGGCCAGGCCTGTGCGTGCCAGGGCAGCAGGTGCCGGCGCAGGTCGCCGCGCCAGTCGCGTCGCTGCAGCCAAGCCGCCAATGCCGGCCGCCCGCGCAGGTCCTGCTGCAGCGCCTGCAACGGATCGGCGCTGCCGAACAGGCGCAGGTTGGCGACCAGCAGCGCGGTGCTGCGCGGCGCGGCCACGTAGTCGGCGGCGGCGCAGTGCAGGCGCGCGAGGGCGCGCCCGGCGGCCTGCGCATGCGTGGTGCCGGCGAAGGGCAGCCACGAGGCGGTGTCGCGGTAGAGGTCCTCGCCTGCGGCGGCGCGCTGCACCTCGTAGGTCCAGTCGCCGATTTCCACCGCGCTGGCGCCGTCGGCCGTGCGCAGCAGCACCGGCACCGGCACGTCGCGCGCGCGCAGGTGCTCGATGAAGCGGTGTTCCTCGCCCAGCGTGCGCGCGTCGCGCAGGCGGCGGTGATGGCGCTTGACGAACAGGGTGCCGACCGCGCTGTCGACCTCGGCCGCGGCGGAGAACGGGCGCGGGCTGTGCCAGCGCAGGGCGCGCACCGCGTCGGGCAGGGCCATGCGCCGCAACAGCGCGTCCACCTCGTCGCTGCGCAAGGGCGGCCAGTCCGCCGCTGCCGGGGCCAGGCTCATGCCGTGGATCTGGTGCGCGCTCATGCTGCCTGCCCGGCGCGCAGGTGCGAGCCGATCGCGGCGCAACGCAGCGTCGTTCGGCAGTTTTTGGAGGTTGGTCTAGACCAATGACGCGGAGCCCCGGGGCGGCGGCCGACGGCAAGGTCGGTCGCAGGGCGGCGGCGCTGCCGGGCCGTCGGCATGCACGGCCACCGCCACAGGGGGCGGCCGATGCGTAGCGAGCCTGGCGGCAGCGCGCCGTAGAGGGCGCTAGCCGTCATCTACACCGCGAAAAGCAGGGGACCGGCGATTCTACCGCGTCGGCGCGTGCGATTGACGCGCGGGTGCGCGGCGATGCCGGCGCACTGTGCCGCGGCATCGTCCATGCGGGTCCAGCCGTCGGGCAGCGGGCGAACGTTTCCGCGCCGTCGGCGCGGCGCTGGCAGGCGGTGACGTAGAGGTCCTGCAGCAGGCTTGTCGCCGCGCGCAGGCGCGGCGCCTTCTGCGCGCGGTGCTTTGCCCGGATAATTGGCGGATGAGCGAACAGCAGATGGCCGTGGTGGTAGTGACCTACGAAAGCGGCAGCACCATCGACGCCTGCCTGCAGCGGTTGCGCGCGGCGGCGCAGGTCGCGCAGATCCGCGTGGTCGACAACGCCTCGCGCGACGACACCCTGGCGATCGTGCAGCGCCACGCGCTGGAGGACCGGCGCGTGCGCTTCATCGCCAATCCCGACAACCCCGGCTTCGCCACCGCCTGCAACCAGGGCGCGGCGGCCAGCGATGCGCCGTGGCTGGCGTTCGTCAATCCGGATCTGATGGTGGAGACCGATACGCTGGCGCTGTTGCGCGCGCAGGTGGCCGCGCTCGGCGACGCGCTGCTCGGCGTGGAGCAGGTCGACGAGCACGGTCGCGCCGACGCGGCGGTACGCCGCCGCGATCCGGACTTCGCGGCGATGCTGCGGCATCCGCTGGCCGGTTCGCGGCTGGCGCTGGCGGCCGATCCGGCGCAGCCGCTGCAGCGCGTGGACGCGATCTCCGGCGCGCTGATGCTGCTGCCGCGGGCGCTGTTCGACCGCATCGGCGGCTGGGACGCCGGCTACCGGCTGCATGCCGAAGACCTGGACCTGTGCCGCCGCGCGCGCCTGGCCGGGGCCACGGTGGCGGTGGTCAATGGCCTGCGCGTCGTGCACGTGCGCGGCGTCTCCAGCCGCAAGCGGCCGTGGTTCGTGGAATGGCACAAGCATCGCGGGCTGTGGCGCTATTTCCGCAAGTTCGAAGCGCCCACGCGCAGCGCGCCGGTGCGCGCAGCGGTGTGGGCGGTGATCTGGCTGCACGCCTGGGTGACCTTCGCCAGGTTGTGCTGGCGGCGGCCTGGCTGAGCGATGCGGCGCGCTGGCGCATTCGGCGCCTCGCGTTCCTGCAGGGGCGGCTTCAGCCGCGACGGGCTTTACCTGTAGGGCCCGGTCGCGGCTGAAGCCGCTCCTACAGAAGAGCCGGAGCGAGCCGGCAACACGCTGGCGCATAATGCCGCGATGATCATCGATTCGCTGCTCGACACCGATCTGTACAAGTTCACGATGATGCAGGCGGTGCTGCACCAGCATCCCGGCGCGCAGGTGGAATACCGCTTCAGGTGCCGCACGCCGGACATCGACCTGGCGCAGTTCCTGGAGCAGATCTCGGCCGAGATCGACGCGCTGTGTGCGCTGCGCTTCCGCGCCGAGGAACTGGACTACCTGCGCGGGCTGCGCTTCATCAAGCCGGACTTCGCCGATTTCCTGGCGCTGTTCCACCTGGACCGCAAGTACCTGCAGTTGCGCGCTTCGGCCACGGTGCCGGGCGAGATCGAACTGCGCATCCGCGGGCCGTGGCTGCACACCATCCTGTTCGAGGTGCCGCTGCTGGCGATCGTCAACGAGGTCTGGTTCCGCAACACCGGCGGCGACGACCACGACGAGGGCCTGCGCCGGTTGCAGGCCAAGATCGCGTTGCTGCGCGACAGCAGCGGCTACGGCGGTTGCGCGATCGCCGACTACGGTACCCGCCGCCGCTATTCGCGGGCCTGGCACGGCGAGCTGTTGCCGGTGCTGCAGCAGACCCTGGGCGCGCAGTTCGTCGGCACCAGCAACGTGTACTTCGCCTGGCGCTACGGGCTGACCCCGCTGGGCACGATGGCCCACGAATACCTGCAGGCGTTCCAGGCGCTGGGCCCGCGGCTGCGCGATTCGCAGGCCGCCGCGCTGGAGTCGTGGGCACGCGAGTACCGCGGCGACCTCGGCATCGCCCTGTCCGACGTGGTCGGGCTGGAGGCGTTCCTGCGCGACTTCGACCTGTACTTCTGCAAGCTGTTCGACGGCATGCGCCACGACTCCGGCGATCCGTTCGAATGGGGCGAACGCATGCTGGCGCACCTGCAGCAGCACCGGGTGGACCCGCGCAGCAAGATCCTGGTGTTCAGCGACGGCCTGGACATCGACAAGGTGATGCGGCTGTACGCGCATTTCCGCGACCGCTGCCTGCTCGCCTTCGGCGTCGGCACGCACCTGACCAACGA
Source organism: Xanthomonas sp. WHRI 7945 (assembly GCF_035026585.1). Taxonomy (NCBI): domain Bacteria; kingdom Pseudomonadati; phylum Pseudomonadota; class Gammaproteobacteria; order Lysobacterales; family Lysobacteraceae; genus Xanthomonas; species Xanthomonas sp. WHRI 7945. Next base: position 86,310 of record NZ_JAYIQP010000017.1, on the reverse strand, counting down.
CCTGGGGCCCAAGCCGCTGCAGATCGTGATCAAGATGGTCCGCTGCAACGGCCAGCCGGTGGCCAAGCTCAGCGACTCGCCGGGCAAGACCCTGTGCGACGACCCGGCCTACCTGGCCTATCTGCGCCAAGTCTTTGACGTGGCCGCCGATCGTCCAGAGTGAGACGTGGCCGGCCGACTTCCGGGTCGGTTGCGACCAAAATACAGGCGAGCGGCGCCAAGCCGGAGCAGGCTATGCTGTGGTGCAGCATTTGGCTATGATGGGCTGGAAAGTGAGAACTGTATCCCGTTGATGGCGGGATCGGCCATCTTGGCATCAAGCTTGCTCGGTACCCTTTGCCCGGCACTGCCGTGCCATTTTTCCAACGCAGGCAGCACCCGATGAGTCCTTCCGAGCCACACGCGCATTTCCGTACCCAGGCCTGTTCCCGGCAGTGGCGCGGCTTCCTGCGTGCCTTGGCCCAGGAGTTCGCGGCGGAGCTGGGGGTGGAAGACATGGCGCTGCTGATGGCACGGATCGGCCGCCGTTTCGCCGGCGAGCATCCGATCGGGGCCTGCGCGACGCTGGACGAGATCCAGGCCGCGGCCAACCGGGTCTGGGAGCGGGTGGAGTGGGGGTATGTGCGCTTCGAGGAGCAGGCCGACCGGGTCGACCTGCACCACGTGGGCTCGCCGTTGCAGATCGCCCTGGCCGGGGAGACGGCCGGGGCGGATGGGTTCCTGGAAGGGGTGTACCACGCCTGGTTCGAGCAGGCCGGCATGTCGGCGGGCCTGGGGGTCCGCGCGGTGCCGGTCGACGACGAGGATGTCCGCCGTTTCGTGTTGTGCCGGGTCGCCTGACTCAGGTACTCGATCCACCAGACACACAAATCATCTTAGGGGGTGATCGATGTCCAAGAAGACCGACCAAGCCGGCGCCGATGCGGCCGACGACATTTCCAGCCTGTTCGCCAAGCTCGGCAGCCAGGGCGCCAGTGCGTACCAGGATTTTTCCGGGGCGCGGCTGAGCGCGCCGGAGCCGGCCGTTGCCGAAGCGCTGCCGCCCGCCGAAGCGCCACAGCCCATCGCGCCGGTGTCCGTGCCGACGCTGTCGGTGGTGCGCGCGCCGGCCGAGTCCAGGCCGGTCGTGGCGCTGCCCGTGGCAAAGCCCGCCGCGGCGGAACCCGCGGCATCGGCAGCGGCCGCTGCGGCCACGCCGCTCGCGCAGCTGTTCCAGCGCCTGCTGGAGACCGGCCGCGATCGCGTGCCGACGCCCGATAGCCCGCTCAAGCGTTTGCAGATCCGCTGACGCGTGATGCGCGCGCCGCTGGCGCCGCGTATCGTGTCATGTCGTCGCGCGGAGGGGAGAACGCGCGCCGCTTCGCCCCTCCTCGCTAGGAATCGCTGATGAGCGCTGCGTCCGCATCGCGTGCCGGTCAACCCATGCACACGCTGGCCACCTGGTCGCTGTGGGCGCTGGGCGCCTTGTTGTTGGTGTTCGTGGTCGCCATTCCGATGGACGTGCCGCAACAGCTGCTGTTCTCGCTGGTGGTGTTCATCGCGGCGATGCTGTTGCGCCGCAGCGGCAGCCGGCTGGCGGTGCTGGTGATGATGGCGCTGTCGCTGGCGGTGTCCTCGCGCTACATCTGGTGGCGCATCACCCAGACCATGGGCGTGAGCAGCGCGGTCGACCTCAGCCTCGGCCTGGGCCTGCTGCTGGCCGAGGTGTATGCGTTCACGATCCTGGTGCTGGGCTATTTCCAGGTGCTGTGGCCGCTGAACCGGCGCCCGGTGCCGCTGCCCGCCGACCAGAGCGAATGGCCGACGGTGGACCTGTTCATCCCCACCTACAACGAGCCGCTGTCGGTGGTGCGCTCCACCATCCTGGCCGCCAGCGTGATGGACTGGCCGGCGGACAAGCTCAACATCTATCTGCTCGACGACGGCCGCCGCGAGGAGTTCCGCGCGTTCTGCGCACAGGCCGGCATCCACTACCTCACCCGCACCAACAACTTCCACGCCAAGGCCGGCAACATCAACGCCGCGCTGAAGAAGTCCAGCGGCGAGTACGTGGCGATCTTCGATTGCGACCACATCCCGACCCGCTCGTTCCTGCAGGTGGCGATGGGCTGGTTCCTGCGCGACCGCATGCTGGCGGTGGTGCAGATGCCGCACTACTTCTTCTCGGCCGACCCGTTCGAGCGCAACCTCGGCAACCACGGCAAGGTGCCCAACGAGGGCGAGCTGTTCTACGGCCTGCTGCAGGACGGCAACGACCAGTGGGACGCCACCTTCTTCTGCGGCTCGTGCGCGGTGATCAAGCGCAAACCGCTGGAGGAAGTGGGCGGGGTGGCGGTGGAAACGGTGACCGAGGACGCGCACACCGCGCTGAAGCTGCACCGGCGCGGCTACCGCAGCGCCTACATCACCGTGCCGCAGGCCGCCGGGCTGGCGACGGAGAGCCTGTCCGGCCACGTCGCACAGCGCATCCGCTGGGCGCGCGGCATGGCGCAGATCGCGCGGCTGGACAATCCGCTGTTCGGCAAGGGCCTGCGCCTGTCGCAGCGGCTGTGCTACGCCAACGCGATGCTGCATTTCTTCTACGGGCTGCCGCGCATCATCTACCTGACCGCGCCGCTGGCCTTCCTGTTCTTCGGCGCGCACGTGATCCACGCCTCGGCGCTGATGATCCTGGCCTACGCGCTGCCGCACATCATGCAGGCCAACCTGACCAACCTGCGCACCCAGGGCAAGTTCCGCCACCTGCTGTGGAACGAGGTCTACGAGACCACGCTGGCCTGGTACATCCTGCGCCCGACGCTGGTGGCGCTGTTCAATCCCAAGCTCGGCAAGTTCAACGTCACCCCCAAGGGCGGCCTGGTCACGCGCAGCTATTTCGACCGGCAGATCGCCAAGCCCTACCTGTTCCTGCTGGTGCTGAACCTGGCCGGCCTGGCCGCCGGGGCGATGCGCCTGTTCTACACCGATGCCACCGGCGAAGCGCAGACGATCTGGTTCAACCTGGTCTGGACCGTCTACAACGTGCTGCTGCTCGGCGCCACCATCGCCACCGCCAGCGAGATGCGCCAGGTGCGCCGCTCGCACCGCGTGCCGCTGGACATCCCGGCCACGCTGTACCTGCCCGACGGCCAGGAACTGGCCTGCCGCACCGTCAACTTCTCCACCGGCGGCATGGCGCTGAAGCAGGCCGAGGCGGCGCCGGTGGAACCGGACACGCTGGTCGACGTGGGCCTGTCGCACCGCAATACCGAAAAGCGCCTGCCGGCGATCGTGCGCCACGACCGCGACGGGCACATCAGCGTGCAGTTCCGCAGCATGTCGATCGAACAGGAGCGCTGGCTGGTCGCCTGCACCTTCGCCCGTGCCGACATCTGGGTGTCGCAGTGGGGCCGCCACGACCGCGACAACTTCTGGAAGTCGATGGGCCAGGTGTTCGCGGCGAGCATGCGCGGCTTCAAGCGCCTGGGCCAGCACATCGGCGAGAGCGTGCGCGGCGGCTTCCGCCCGGCGCGCCCGGCCGGCGAGGAATCCGCGCCGTGAGCCGCCTCCGCCCGCCGTTTCCTTCCCCTTTCTTCCGGTTGCCCTCGATGCGTCTACCTGCCCTGGCCGCGTGCTGCCTCACCATCCTGTCCGGCCTGGCGCTGGCGCAGGAGCCGACGCTTCCGGCCACCGCGCCGGCAGCGCCCAATACTGGCGCCGCGCCGGTGCCGGCCACGCCGGCGCTGGGTGTGCAGGAGCGTTCGGCGACGCTGAAACAGCTCGGCATGGATTACGAGGTCACCCTGCGCGGCATCCAGGGCAGCGCCGGCGTGGCGTTCAGCACGCGCACCGACGAGGTGGTCGAGGCGGCGACGCTGCACCTGAGCTACAGCTACTCGCCGGCGCTGCTGCCGGAGCTGTCGCACCTGAAGGTCACCGTCAATGGCGTCACCGTGGCGACCTTGCCGGTGACCCGCGAGAACGCCGGCAAACTGCAGCAGACCGACGTGCCGATCGATCCGCGCCTGGTCGGCGACTACAACCAGCTCAACCTGCAATTGATCGGGCACTACACGCGCGAATGCGAGGACCCCGACCACACCAGCCTGTGGGCGAACATCGACCCGGCCACGCGGCTGTCGCTGAGCACCACGCCGCTGGTGCTGGCCAACGACCTGGCGCTGCTGCCGGTGCCGTTCTACGACAAGCGCGACACGCGCCGCCTGGAACTGCCGTTCGTGTTCCCGCAGCGCCCGGACCTGGCCACGCTGCGCAGCGCCGGCATCGTGTCCTCGTGGTTCGGTGCGCAGGCCGGCTACCGCGGCGCGGTGTTCAACGTCTCCATCGGCGACGTGCCGAGCAGCGGCAACGCGGTGCTGTTCGCCACCCAGAACACGTTGCCGGCGGAACTGGCCACCGCCGAGAACGGCCTGGGCGAGATCGCCGGCCCGACCCTGGCGGTGGTGACCAACCCGCGCGATACGGCCGGCAAGCTGCTGCTGGTGCTCGGCCGCAACGACGCCGACCTGCAGCAGGCGGCCACCGCGCTGGCCCTGGGCACGCCGTTCAACGGCGCCGTGGCCAGGATCGGCGAACTCAAGCAGGCGCAGCCGCGCAAGCCCTACGATGCGCCGAACTGGATTTCCAGCGACGGCCCGGTGCGCTTCGCCGACTTGGTCGCGCAGACCTCGCAGCTCAACGTCACCGGTTATCACCCGGACCTGATCCGGGTCGGCCTGCAGCTGCCGCCGGACCTGTTCGTGTGGCAGCGCGACGGCATCCCGGTCAAGCTGCGTTACCGCTACACGGTACCGGATGCGCTGAACAAGTCCGCGCTCAACGTCAGCATCAACGACGCCTTCGTCACCACGCTGCCGCTGAGCGGGCGCCCGTACGCCGAATCGCTGCCGCTGCAGTGGTGGCACGACCTCAAGGCCAAGGGCGCGATGCCGGTGGAGCAGAAGCTGCTGCTGCCGACCGGCCCGTTCTCGGCCAACAGCCAGCTGCGCTTCCACTTCTTCTTCGACCGGCCGCAGGCCGAGGCGTGCAAGAACACCTTCCCCGACGTGTCCGGCGCGATCGACGCCGATTCGAGCGTGGACCTGAGTTCGTTCCATCACTACATGGCGATGCCGAACCTGGCTGCGTTCGGCAATGCCGGCTATCCGTTCACGCGCCTGGCCGACCTGTCCGAATCCACCATCGTGGTGCCGGACGAGGCCAGCGACCAGGACGCCTCCAACCTGCTGACCCTGCTCGGCAAGCTCGGCGCATCCACCGGCTATCCGGCGCTGCGCGCCACGCTGATCCATGCCGGCGAGGTGGACCAGCACGCCGACAGCGACCTGCTGGTGTTCGGTTCCTCGCGCTCGCAGCCGCTGTTCCAGCGCTGGAGCGCGCACCTGCCGATCGGCGACGGCGCCAGCGGCCGGCGCTTCTCGATGAGCGATTGGGTGATGGACAAGCTGCCCGGCTTCCTGTCCTTCGACGCGCGCCGCACCGACCTGCCGACCACCGCCGACGTGGCGGTGAAGCCGGCGCCGGGCGACGTGGTGCTGATGGGCTTCGAATCGCCGCTCAAGCCCGGGCGCAGTGTGGTCGCGTTGCTGGCCGAGGACCCGGCCAGCGTCGGCCAGTTGTTCGAGGCTTGGTTCGAGCCGGCCACGCTGAAGGATTTCCAGGGCAGCGTGGTGCTGTTGCAGCAGGGCAAGATCCGCAGCCTGGCCGGCAACCAGGCCTACTACGTCGGCCACCTGCCGCTGCCGACCTGGGCGCGCTGGTACTTCTCGCAGCATCCGCTGCTGCTCGGGCTGGCGGTGGTGCTGCTGAGCCTGCTGCTGGCGCTGGCCGCGCGCGTGGTGCTGCGCCGGCACTCGGCGCAACGGTTGCGGGACGGGCAATGACCCCGCACGCGCGACAGCGCCGCCATTTGCTTGGCGGCGTGCTCGCCGCGGGCGCTGCCGCGCTGCTGCCGCCGGCGCCGGCCGTGGCCGCGGCGGCCTGCACGCCGTGGCGCGAGTGGACCGGCTTCGTCGCCAAGCACATCGACGACGGCGGGCGGGTGATCGATTTCAGCAATGCCGACCAGCGCAGCACCTCCGAAGGCCAGTCCTACGCGCTGTTCTTCGCGCTGGTGGCCAACGACCAGGTGCTGTTCGACCGGCTGCTCGGTTGGACCCGGCACAATCTCAGCGGCGGCCGTCCGCAGCAGGTGTTGCCGGCCTGGCTGTGGGGCCGTGCCGGCGACGGCAGCTGGCGCGTGCTCGACGACAACACCGCCAGCGATGCCGACCTGTGGATCGCCTACGCGCTGCTGGAAGCGGGTCGGCTGTGGAAACGCCCCGGCTACACCCAGGCCGGCATGCAGATGCTGGCGCTGGTGCGGCGCCATGAACTGGTCGAGTTGCCCGGCTTCGGCGGCATGTTGCTGCCGGCGGTGCAGGGCTTCGTCAAGCCGCAGCGCTGGACGCTCAATCCCAGCTACCTGCCGATCCAGCTGCTGCGCCGCTTCGCCGCCGCCGATCCGAAGGGGCCGTGGGCCGGACTGGCGCAGCGCAGCGCGCGCCTGCTGCGCGACAGCGCGCCGGTCGGCTTCGCCCCGGACTGGATCGCCTGGGACGGCGGCGCGTTCGCGGTCGATCCGGACAAGGGCGCGCTGGGCAGCTACGACGCGATCCGCGTGTACCTGTGGGCCGGCATGCTCGATGCCGGCGAACCGTTGCGCAAGGCGCTGCTCGAGGACCTGTCCGGTCCGTTGCAGCAGTTGCAGGCGCAGGGCCACTTCAGCGAAAAGATCGACACCCGCCTGGGCGTGGGCAGCGGCGCCGCGCCCGCCGGCTTCGCCGCCGCGCTGCTGCCGTACCTGAGCGCGCTGCGCCAGCCGGTGCTGCTGAAGGCGCAGGCGCAACAGATTCCCGCGCCCGGCGATGCCGCCGCGGCCAAGCTTCCCTATTACGATCGGGTGCTGGTCCTGTTCGGACGCGGCTGGCTCGACAACCGCTATCGCTTTTCCGCAGACGGCCTGCTGCAGCCCGCCTGGAGAACCCAATGTTCCGCATGAACCTCAAGCCTCTGTATCTGGCCGGCATGATCGACCTGTGCCTGCTCGCCGGCAGCGCGCACGCGCAGACCGGCAACGCCACCCAGCAACTGGTCAGCCAGGGCAACTACTGGCACGACCAGGGCCGCGACGACCTCGCCGCCGACACCTGGCGCAAGCTGCTGCGGGTCGACCCGAACCAGCCCGACGCGCTGCTCGGCCTGGCCCAGATCGACCTGGCGCAAGGCCGCCAGGGCGAGGCGCGCAAGCGCCTGCAGCAGCTGCAGAAGGCGCACCCGCAGGCACCGCAGACGCAGCGCCTGAGCCAGGCGATCGGCGGCACCGGCGACAGCGCCAACCTGCGCAACGCGCGCCGCGCCGCCGCGGCCGGACGCTACGTGGAGGCGGTGCGCGAGTACCAGGCGCTGTTCGCCGGCAAGGCGCCGCCGGAGCACCTGGCGCTGGAGTATTACCAGGCCCTGGCCGGCACCCCGCAGGGCTGGGAAGGCGCCCGCGACGGCCTGCGCCGGCTGGCCGCCGCGCAGCCCAACAACGGCGCCGCGGCGCTGGCGCTGGGGCAGGTGCTGACCTACCGCGAACCGACCCGGCGCGAAGGCATCGCCCAGCTCGGCACGATGAGCAAGCGTGCCGACGTCGGCGGGCCGGCGCGTGCCGCCTGGCGCCAGGCGCTGCTGTGGCTCAATGCCGGCAGCGCCGACGCGCCGCTGTACCAGGCGTTCCTGGCGGCCAATCCGAACGATGCCGAGGTGGCCAACAAGGCCGCGCAACTGCGCCAGCAGCGCACCGCGCAGGCCGCCGACCCGGCCGGCGAACAACTCGGCGAAGCGTTCAAGGCGCTCAACGCCGGCAATCTCGGCGTGGCCGAACAACGCTTCACCCAGGTGCTGCGCGCGCGCCCGCGCGATGCCGACGCGCTCGGCGGCCTGGGCTCGATCCGCCTGCGCCAGCAGCGCTTCGGCGAGGCGCAGGAACTGCTGCGTCCGGCCGCGGCCGGCAACGGCAAATGGCGTTCGGCGCTGGACAGCGCGCGCTATTGGCTGCAGTTGCAGCAGGCGCAGGCCGCACGCGGCCGCGGCGACAGCGACGAGGCCCTGCGCCTGGCCCAGCAGGCGCTGAAGCTGCAGCCCAACGAAGCCACCGGCCACGTGCTGCTCGGCGACCTGCAGGCGGCCACCGATGCCGCCGCCGCCGAACGCAGCTACCGCCAGGCGCTGGCGCTGAGCGCCGACGATGCCGGCGCGCTGCAGGGCCTGATCGGCCTGTACAGCCGCCAGGGCCGCGCCGACGAGGCCAGCGCGCTGTTCGCCAGGCTCAGCCCGGCGCAGCGCGAAAAGGCCGGCGGCGAAGCCGCACTGCGCTCCAACGTGCAGCGCGCGCGCGCCAAGCAGGCGCTGGAAGCCGGCGACACGGTCACCGCGCAGAGCGAACTGGAAGCGGCGATGGTCGAGCGCCCCGGCGATCCGTGGGTGCGCTTGGACCTGGCGCGGCTGTACCAGCAGGCTGGCCGCCCGGACCAGGCGCGCAGCGTGATGGACGGCCTGCTCGCGGTGCACGGCGACATGCCCGAGGCGCTGTACGCCAACGCGCTGCTGGCGCAGGAGCGCGGCGACTGGGCCAGCGCCTACGCCAGCCTGGAACGCATTCCGACGGCGGCGCGCACCGCGGAAATGAGCGCGCTGCGCAACACCGCGTGGGTCGAGCAGCAGGCCGCGCAGGCGCGGCTGCTGCAACAGCAGGGCCGCGCCGGCGAGGCGCAGCTGCTGCTGGCGCGCACCGAGGCCGCGCTCGGCGGCGCGCTGGAACAGCCGGCACTGCTGGCGTCGATGGCCGGCGCCTACGCCGACATCGGCAGCAACCAGCGCGCGCTGACCCTGGCGCAACGCCTGGTCGCGCAGAACCCGAACACCGAGGCGCGGCTGCAGTACGCCAGCGTGCTGCTGCGCGCGCAGCAGGATGCCGAACTGGCGGCCACGCTGCGCCAGTTGCGCGACACCGACATGAGCGCCGAGCAGCAGCGCCGCTACCAGTCCCTGCGCAGCGGCTACACGCTGCGCCAGGTGGATGCGCTGCGCGAGCTGGGCAACCTGGAAGCGGCCTACGACGCGCTGGCGCCGCTGCTGGCGCAACAGACCCAGGATCCGAAGGCGGTGGCCGCGCTGGCGCGGCTGTACGCAGGCGCCGGCGACCAGCGCCAGGCGCTGGTGCTGTACCAGCAGCAACTGCAGCAATCGCCCAACGACCTGGACACCCTGATCGCCGCGGCCAACACCGCCGCCGCGCTGCGCGACCTGGACAGCGCCGAGGACTATCTGCAGCGCGCGCTGGCACAGGCGCCGGATTCGCCGGCGGTGCTGAGCGCGGCCGGCCGCGTGTACCGCAGCGCCGGCAAGAGCCGCAAGGCCGAAAGCTATTTCCGCGCCGCGCTGGCGGCGCAGGCGCGCGAGGCCGGCCAGCACGACAACGGCCTGCCGGCCGCCAACGGCCCGGCCTCCTTCGCCGGCGCCGGGCGCCCGCTGAACCCGTTCGCCGGCATGAGCGGGCGCATGCCGCGCAGCCCGGCGGTGGTCTCCGACAGCCTCGGCGGCGGCTATCCGGCGCCGGCCTATGCCGCGGCCGACCAGGCCGCGCTTCCGGCGCTGCCGGTCGCGGCCGGCGCGACTTACGCCAGCGGCGGCGACGACCTGCCGCCGCCGGCCAGCGCCAGCGCCGCCGTCGGCGTGCAGCTGGCGGCACTGCCGGTGCCGGGCCAGCGCGCGCCGGCCGCTGCCAGCATGGCCCCGTCCTCCTATCCCGACGACCGCGTCGCCACCACCGGCAGCGCGCGCCAGGCGCAAGCGCTGGCCAGCCCGGCGCGCACCGGCACCGTGCTCGACGAACTGCGCGAAGTGCAGTCGGAGAACAGCGACAGCCTGGCCGCCGGCGCCCTCTACCGGGCGCGCGACGGCGAGGCCGGGCTGGGCAAGTTGAACGATCTGGAAGTGCCACTGCACGGCGAGTTCGCGGTCGGCGAAGGCAAGCTCAGCGTCGATGTCACCCCGACCCTGCTCGATGCCGGCACGCTCGACACCGCCTATTCCACCGCCAGCCGTTTCGGCGCCGGCCCCACCGCGGCGATGGGCGATGCACTGGCCGCCGACCGCACCCCGATCGACGAGCTGATCGGCAGCGACCTGTACCAGTTGCTGCTCACCGAGGGCGACAGCAACGCCACCCGCAACGCGCTGCGCACCTACGCGGTGAACACCGGCCTGTACAACGAGCTGTACAACGACACCGACGCCACCTTGACCAATGCGCAGCGCGAGGCCGCGGCGCTGCAGGCGCTGTATGCCGAGCCGCTGTCGGCGTTCCTGCTCGGCAACGTCGCCGCGGACGTGTCGATCAGCACCCTGGCCAGCGCCATCCTCGGCGACGCCTCGCGCAGCGCCGACCTGAGCGCGGCCGACGTGGCGCGCTTCCAAGCGCTGGCCGCCAACACCACCGCGGCCAGCCTGACCCCGGCCGGCTTCAGCCAGGCGCTGTATACGATGGCGGCCAACGGCGCCGGCGCGCGCCGGCTGGACCAGGACGCCAGCGGCGTCGGCGTGGCGGTGAAGTACAAGCACGGCGGTTTCGCCGCCGACCTCGGCAGCACCCCGATCGGCTTCCCCGAGCAGCGCATCGTCGGCGGCGCGGGCTATCGCGGCCAGATCGGCGAGAACCTGACCTACTCGGGCCAGGTGTTCCGGCGCGCGGTCAGCGACAGTCTGCTGTCCTTCGCCGGCGTCGACGACGGCCGCGCCGGGCTCAGCTGGGGCGGCGTGACCAGCAACGGCGTGCGCCTGTCGGCCACGCTCGACAACGGCCTGCTCGGCGGCTACGCCAACCTGACCGCCGACCGCCTGGTCGGCCACAACGTCGCCGACAACGACCACCGCCAGGTGGACCTGGGCGTATACGTGCACGCGCTGGAGACCGAGAACCAGTCGCTGACCGCCGGCCTCAACCTGACCGCGATGCAGTACGACAAGAACCTGAGCGGCTATACCTACGGCCAGGGCGGCTACTTCAGCCCGCAGGACTACGTCGACCTCGGGTTCCCGGTGCACTGGAGCGGGCGCTCGTCCGGGCGCAAGGTCAACTGGAGCGTGGACGCCAGCGTCGGCGTGCAGCATTTCCGCAGCGATGACAGCGCCTACTTCCCGACCAGCGCGCAGATGCAGCAGGCCGCCTACGACGCCGCCTCGCTGGCTGCGCTGCTGGGCCTGGTCGACACCTACACCGCGCCGGTCTACGCCGGGCAGAGCAAGACCGGTGTGTCCTACAACCTCGCCGGCGCGGCCGAGTGGCAGCTGGCGCCGCAGCTGTTCCTGGGCGGGCGGCTGATCTTCAACAACGCCCGCGACTACAACCAGTTCAGCACCAACGTCTACGTACGCTTCGTGCTCGACCGCCTCGGCGCCGGCCTCGGCCGCCGCCCGCAGGTGCTGGCCTCGCCGTATGCGGGGGAGTAGGGCGAGGCGCCGGCGTTCGGTTGTCGGGAGATGCTGAGGGAGCGGCTTCGGCACCGAGGCTGTGCCGGCGTGGTCGGCTTCGTTCGTCGCGACTGAAGTCGCTCCCACAGTGGGCTTGCGGATGGCTGGCCGGGTGCACTGTAGGAGGGGCTTCAGCCCCGACACCATCCGTCGCCGTTAGGCCCGCGGCTTCGTTCGTCGCGACTGAAGTCGCTCCCACAGTGGGCTTGCGGATGGCCGGCCGGGTGCACTGTAGGAGGGGCTTCAGCCCCGACACCATCCGTCGCCGTCAGGCCCACGGCTTCGTTCGTCGCGACTCAAGTCGCTCCCACAGTGGGCTTGCGGATGGCTGGCTGGGTGCACTGTAGGAGGGGCTTCAGCCCCGACACCATCCGTCGCCGTTAGGCCCACGGCTTCGTTCGCCGCGACTGAAGTCGCTTCCTACAGTGGGCTTGCGGATGGCCGGCTGGGTGCACTGTGGGAGGGGCTTCAGCCCCGACTGCATCGGCAATGACGCGCTCGCTGCTGCTCGCGCGCGCCGCCAAGGCTGCAGGGATGCGCAGGTCGGCGGATAATCGGCCGCATCGGCGACAGGAGCAGGCCATGATCCGCGACATCATCCGTATGGGCGACCCGCGCCTGCTGCGCATCGCGCAGCCGGTCGACACCTTCGGCAGCGCGGAGTTGCGTGCGCTGGTCGCCGACATGTTCGAGACCATGGATGCCGCGCGCGGGGTCGGCCTGGCCGCGCCGCAGATCGCGGTGGATCTGCAGCTGATGGTGTTCGGCTTCGACAGCAATGCGCGCTATCCGGACGCGCCGCCGGTGCCGCGCACCGCGTTGGCCAACGTGCAGATCGAGCCGCTGTCCGACGAACTGGAGGACGGCTGGGAGGGCTGCCTGTCCATCCCCGGGCTGCGTGCGGTGATCCCGCGCTATCGCCATATCCGCTACCGCGGCATGGACCCGGACGGCGCCGCGGTGGTGTGCGAGGCCGAAGGCTTCCATGCGCGGGTGGTGCAGCACGAGCACGATCACCTGATCGGCCGGCTGTACCCGTCGCGGATCCGCGACTTCGGCAAGTTCGGCTTCGAGGACGTGCTGTCCTACGAGCTGTAGCGCCGCTTCCTGAGCCCACCTGGCCGTAGGTGCACGCGCCTGCCGTCCAGCGCATCGCTACGCGCACAGACCACGCGCTCCTGGGCATGTGCGGGTGCAAGGACTTGGAAGGTCGGACCGTGGCGACCGGCTACGGGCCGGCCCCATCTTGCGACGGCGCGCGCAGTGCTGATCTCGACGATGCAAGCAGCCAGGTGGGATTGCTCGCGCGCCCGGCGCTTCGAAAGTGCCGCCACGTCGGTATGCGTGGGTGCAAGGACTTCGAAAGTTGGCCCATGGCGATCGGTTATGGTCAGGCCGCCGCACATGCGATGGCGTGCGCAGTGCGGCTTTAGACGATGCAAGGAGCCAGGTAGGGGGGGCTTGGCGCGCATCCGACGCTTCGAAAAACCCCGCCGCGTTTGGCGGGCGTCGCTCCCGGCCGGGATGCCGCTCCGCCGCCAACGCATCTGTCTACGACGGCGTCATCCCAGCCGGTCCGGATGAGCAAGTGGCGGCTTCTCCCGTGAAAACCATCGAAAACCACGAAAGATCCACCCCGGGAAGCACCTGCATCGAACGCCCAGGGAACCTGCGCGAGGCGGCACCGGGTGGCGCGCCCTCGCCTGACGGGCTATAGTGTGACGAGCATCACGCTATTGATACCACATGGAGCGGGTTGGTGAAGGTTCTTTCCGTTTTTGGTACGCGCCCTGAAGCCATCAAGATGGGGCCGCTGGTCCGTGCGCTGCACGCCGCGCCGGGCATCGACTCCCTGGTCTGCATCACCGGCCAGCATCGGGCGATGCTGGACCAGGTGCTGTCGCTGTTCGCGATCCGGCCGGACCACGATCTGGACGTCATGGTAGCGAACCAGACCCTGAATGGATTGTGTTCGCGGCTGTTCGACAAGCTCGACGCCCTGTACGCGCAGGTGCAGCCGGACCGCGTGCTGGTGCACGGCGATACCAGTACCGCAATGACCGCGGCACTGGCCGCCTTCCACCGGCGCATCCCGGTCGGCCACGTCGAAGCGGGCCTGCGCACCGGCAACCTGCAGCAGCCCTGGCCGGAAGAGATGAACCGGCGGGTGATCGACGTGGTCGCCGACCACCTGTTCGCGCCCACCGACAGCGCGCGCGGCAACCTGCAGCAGGAAAACCTGTCCGGGCGCATCAGCGTCACCGGCAACACCGTGATCGATGCGCTGCAACAGACCGTCGGCCGGCTCGAGCAGGATGCCGCGCTGCGCGGTGCGGTCGATGCGCAGTTCCCGTTCCTGGTGCCGGAGCGCAAGCTGCTGCTGGTCACCGGGCACCGCCGCGAGAGCTTCGGCGACGGCTTCGCCAACATCTGCCAGGCGCTGGCGGAACTGGCGCAGCGCCGCGACCTGCAGATCGTCTACCCGGTGCACCTGAATCCGAACGTGCAGGGCCCGGTGCACGCGCAGCTGGGCGGGCTGGACAACGTGCACCTGATCGCGCCGCAGGACTACCTCGCCTTCGTGCGCCTGATGCAGCGCGCGCACGTGGTGCTGACCGATTCCGGTGGGGTGCAGGAAGAAGCGCCGGCGCTGGGCCGGCCGGTGCTGGTGATGCGCGACGTCACCGAGCGCCCCGAAGCAGTCCAGGCCGGCGTGGTCACCCTGGTCGGCACCGATCCGGCGCGGATCGTGGCCGCGGTCGCTGCCGCCTGCGAGCAGCCGGTGCGGCCCGCGCAGTTCCTTCCCGACGCCAGCCCGTATGGCGATGGCCGCGCATCGGCGCGGATCGTGGCCGCATTGCGCGGCCTGCCGTTCGACCCGTTCGACCCATGCGTCCCCGGCCGTGCCGCGGCGGTTTCCAACTTCCCTCTTTCAGAATCGATGCCATGACCCAGACCCGACGTCGTACCGCACGCTTTCCCAAGGTAGTGCCGCTGGCCTTGGTCCTGCTGGCGCCGCTGAACCCCGCTGCCGCCGCCGACTCCGTCGCCGGCCAGTTCGGCGAGTGGGCCGGCGACACCACCGTGCAGCGCTCGATGACGCTGCGCGAGCTCGGCTTTGCCCAGCCGCTGGTGCTCAGCGGCCAGGAAAGCCAGCGCGAGATCTACCTGCCGGTGCCGGCCGGCGTGCCCACCCGCGATGCGCAGTTGCAGGTCGATGCGCGTTACCTGCGCGGGCATACCGGACGCACCTCCAGCCTGCTGTCGATCGACGGCGACCCGGTGTCGGCGCGGTCGATCACCGACGCGCAGGGCGACGCCAGCCAGCTGATCGGCATCGACGGGTTCGCCCGCCCCAGCGGCTTCGTGCGCTTCGGCGTGGGCTGGTGGTCGGTGGTCTCCGAGTACGAGTGCGCCGACCAGAGCGCGCCGGCCAACGTGCTGCGGCTGTCGCCGGATTCGCGCTTCAGCTACCGCTTCGACGGCCGCGCAATCGACACCGTGGCCAAGGCCTGGGGCGCGTTGCCGGCCAAGGTGCGGCTGCTGGTGGATGGCCGCGCCACCAGCGTGGAAAGCTACGACGCCGCGTGGCGCGTGGGCACGGCGCTGGAGAACGGCGGCAAGCGCGTGGACGTGGTCGCGCTGCCGGCGGTGGGCACCACCGTGGACCTGCGCGGGTTGGCGATCCCGGCCAGCCTGGCCGCCATTCCCGCCTACGCGGCGCTGGCCGACGGCAGCGCCAACCACCGCATCGGCAGCCTGGCCGAGGTCGGCGCGCTGCTGTCGCTGGGCGATGCCGGTCCGCTGGCGGTGGACGTGGCGGTGCTGAGCGATCCGCTGCGCGCCGGCGTGCGCGCCGCGCTGGATGCGCTGGCCAGCGAGGTCGGCGCGGCGTCGCCGGACGCGGCCGGTGCGTTCGCCGCATGGCGCAAGGCCGACATGGCCGGATTCGAACAGGCGGCCGACAAGGCCTCGGTGCAGGTCGCCCTGATCGGCGGACGGCCGACCCTGCTGGTCGCCACCGGTGCCGGCGCCAAGGTCGCCGGCCTGTTGACCGAGCAGTGGCGCGCCTATGCGCTGGGCCGCTCGCTGCGGGTCGGCGAGGCGCTGCAGCCGCCGGCCGACAAGAACGTGGTGCTGCTCAACCGGCTCGGCAGCATGTCCGGGACCCTGGACATCGTCGCGCGCGGCGATCGCACCGCCAGCTTCGACCTGGGCGCGCTGTCCAGCGACGGACGCCTGCCCAGCGAGGTGGTGATCGACGTGTCCGCCGCGCCGAACCCGGCCGGGCAGGGCGCGGTCGCCTCGATCTTCTTCAACGACTACCTGGTGGGCGCCAAGGTGCTCAACAGCGACGGCAAGCCGCAGCGCCTGGTCGCCAAGGTGCCGAGCTACGCGCTGGCCGCGCGCAACCAGGTGCGGATCAGCTTCCTGCGCCAGCCGGCACGCCCGTACTGCCACGATCCGGCCACCGGCTATCCGGTGTCGGTGCTGCCCAGCAGCCATATCCGCCTGGCCGACCGCAGCCTCGGCGGCGATTTCGTCGGCGCGGCCGCGCAGCTGGCCGGCCCGCACGACGTGTTCGTGCCCTCGAGCTGGCTGCAGGATGCGCCGGCGACGCTGGCCAAGGTGATCCACCTCGCCAGCGCGACCGGCGCCTCGCCGACGACCGCCACGCTCAAGCTCGGCGATGCGAAGACGGCGATCGCGCCGAACGGCGCCTACCTCAGCTTCGTGCTGGCCCCGCAGGGCCTGGCGCAGAGCGGTGCGCTGCGCGACGGCAAGCTGGTGGTGTCCGGCCCGGGCGACAAGGTGCTGCTGGACGTGGCCGGGCTCGACCGCGCGGCACTGGTCGAAGTGGTCGGCAGCGGCGCCAATACCGGCGTGATCTACCGCGAGCTGGGCGCGCAGGGGCCGCAGATCGACGCGCCGTTCCGGCTGATCCGCGGCAACCTCGCGTTGCTGGATGCGCGCGGCCTGGTGCAGGACTTCGACGGCCAGGATCCGACCGGCGCGCAGCTGGCCGAGCAGGCCGACCCGCAGCCGCTGTGGCAGCAGCACATGGTGTGGCTGCTGGTGCTGGTCGGGGTGATCGTGTTCATGCTGCTGGCCGCGCGCGTGACCCAGGTCCGGCGCCGCCGCAAGTCCGCCCAGTCCGGGCACTGACCGCCTGTGGACGGCCTGTACTGGAACATCCACCTCGCCAACTACTACGCCTTCCTGGAGACGGCGGCAGTGGTGGTGGCGGTGGTGATCCTGATCTCCAGCCTCGACGACCTGTTCATCGATGCCTGGTACTGGGTGCGCGAAATCTGGCGCACCCTGATCCTCAAGCAGCGCAGCGAATACCGGCCGCTGACCCAGCAGGACCTGCTGCAGCGGCCCGAACAGACGCTGGCGATCATGGTGCCGGCCTGGGCCGAGTACGACGTGATCGGGCAGATGGTCGAGAACATGGTCGACGTGCTCGACTACCACGACTACGTGATCTTCGTCGGCACCTATCCCAACGACCCGCAGACCATCGCCGAAGTGGAACGCATGTGCCGCCGCTACAAGCGCATGCGCCGGATCGAGGTGCCGCACGACGGCCCGACCAGCAAGGCCGACTGCCTGAACTGGCTGGTGCTGGCGATCTTCGAGTACGAGAAGCGCCACGGCATCGAATTCGCCGGCGTGGTCCTGCACGACAGCGAAGACGTGCTGCACCCGATGGAGCTGCGGTTCTTCAACTACCTGCTGCCGCGCAAGGACATGATCCAGCTGCCGGTGACCTCGCTGGACCGCGAGTGGTACGAACTGGTCGCCGGCGTGTACATGGACGAGTTCGCCGAATGGCACGCCAAGGACCTGGTGGTGCGCGAAAGCGTGTCCGGCATGGTGCCCTCGGCCGGCGTGGGCACCTGTTTCTCGCGCAAGGCGCTGGTGGCGCTGAGCGAGGCCACCGGCAACCAGCCGTTCAACACCGACAGCCTGACCGAGGACTACGACGTCGGCGCGCGCTTGGCGGCGATGGGCATGCACTCGATCTTCGCGCGCTTCCCGGTGCAGTTCCGCGTGCGCCGCGCGTCGTGGTTCGGCTGGGGCCCGGTGCGCGAGCGCACCCTGCGCATGGCGCTGTGCGTGCGCGAATACTTCCCCGACAACTTCCGCGCCTCGTACCGGCAGAAGGCGCGCTGGGTGCTGGGCATCGGCCTGCAGAGCTGGGAGACGCTGGGCTGGCGCGGTTCGCTGGCGACCAAGTACCTGCTGGCGCGCGACCGCAAGGGCATCGTCACCTCGTTCATCAGCGTCTTCGCCTACCTGATCTTCCTGCAGCTGCTGCTGTTCTGGGTGCTCAAGATGACCGGCGCGTGGAGCACCCAGTTCCCGACCATCTTCCAGAGCGGCACCTGGCAGATGAACGTGGCGCTGCTGACCACCGCGGCGCTGGTCACGCGCGTGGCGCAGCGCTTCTACTTCGTCAACCGCCTGTACGGGTGGGAACATGCGCTGATGTCGATCCCGCGCATGGTGGTCGGCAACATGATCAACTTCATGGCCACCGCGCGCGCCTGGCGCATGTTCCTGCTGTACCTGCTGTTCGGCAAGCGCATGGTGTGGGACAAGACCATGCACGATTTCCCCTCCGCCGCGCAGCTGGTGCACACGCGCCGGCGCCTGGGCGAACTGCTCGCCACCTGGGAAGCGGTCGAACCCGAACGCCTGCAGCAGGCGCTGCAGCAACAGCAGGGCGGGCGCCAGCAGCCGCTGGGCCGGATCCTGGTCGCGCAGGGCTGGCTGGACGACGAAACCCTGGCCGAGGCCATCGCCTTCCAGGGCGACCTGCCGCGCGCGGCGATCGACGTCGACTACCTGCAGGCCGGGCAGTTCCCGCTGTCGGTCGAGGCCTGCGTGCAGTGGCGCCTGTTGCCGCTGCCGCCTAACGCGCCCGACGAACTGGCGGTCGCGGTGGCCAACGCGCTGTCCGAGGCCGAGCAGGAACGGCTGCTGCAGGACGCGCACGCCAGCGTGCTCAGGCAGTCGATCGCGCGCGAAAGCGAAATCAATGCCGGCCTGCGCCTGATCAGCGGCGAAAGCTACCGCATCGACGCGGTGCCGCTGCTGGGCGATCTGTTGGTGGAGATGCGCCTGATCGCGCGCGACCAGTTCGAGCGCGTGCTCGACGAATACAAGCCGCAACGCGACGGCCGCATCGGCGACCACCTGGTCAAGCAGGGCGTCGCCACCCAGGCGGCGATCGCCACCGCCGTGCGCGAGCAGCATCGCCGCGCCGGCCTACCCCGATACAGCGCCGGCGGAGAACTGCAGGCATGAGAATCACCTTGCTTTCGGCCGTGATCGCGCTGGGCCTGCTCGGCCTGGGCAGCGTCCCCGCCTATGCGCAGCAACCGCCGCTGGCCGGTGCCGCCTACCGCATTGCCGAAGACGCCTACGCGTCCTACGCACGCGGCGATTACCAGCGCGCCAGCCGCGAGGCCGCCGAAGCGGCGCGCTTGCGCCCGGACGTGGCGCGCCTGCGCCTGCTGCAGATCTACGCGCTGCAGAAGCTGGGCCGCGCCGACGAAGCGCGCGCGCAGGCCCGCCGCGCGCTGGCCGACGGACTGCGCGATCCGGCGCTGCCGGGACTGGCGTCGGCGTCGGCGCCGGCAGCGGCCTCCGCCTCCGCGCGCGCCGGCGGCGCACCCGCGCCACGCGCCACCGCGCGCCCCAGCGCGGCCGAACAGGCCTACCAGCGCGCCTTCGCGCTGGCCACCCAGGCCTACGACGCCTACAACAACGACCACATGGCCGAGGCCGCGGACAAGGCCGAACAGGCCTTCCGCCAGCAGCCGCAGCAGGGTGCCTGGGCGATCCTGTGGGTGGCCGCGCTGGAGGCGCAACAGAAATTCGAACAGGCCGAAGCCGCTGCCGCCACGGCGGTGCAGCTGGGCGCGCCGAATGTCGCCGACCTGCAGGCCAAGCGCGTGGCGCTGGGCCGCCAGCGCGCGGTCAAGCCGGCGCAGGAGGGTTACCAGGCGTTGATCGCGCAGGACTTCGGCGCGGCCGCCGGATTCGCCCGGCAAGCGGTGGCGTACGCGCCGGACGTGGCCTCGCATCGCCTGCTGCTGATGACCGTGCAACTGCTGGACGGGCAACTGTCCGCCGCCGAGGACACCGCCGACCAGGCTCTGGACAACGACAGCGAAGACACCGTGGCGCTGGTCATGCGCGGGTATCTGCGCCAGCGCCAGTTGCGCACCACCGAGGCCAACGCCGATTTCGACGCCGCCCTGCGCCAGGACTGGCTGGATGCGCAACAGCAGCGCAACGTGCGCCTGCTGGCGGTGGATGCGGCGATCGCCGCCGGCGACCGCGAACGTGCCGCGCGCCTGCTGCAACCGCTGCAGGCCGATCCGCTGGCCGACGCGGACGACACCGCGCGCCAGCAGATCGGCCAGGCCGTCGCCCAGCGCGAGAAGGCGCTGCGCAAGGCGCGCGCGGTCCCGACGCTGACCCTGGCGGCGTACCCGGCGCCGTTCCAGCAATGCCGCGATACGCCCTACGGCACCCAGTGCGAACTGACCCCGGCCGACCTGCAGGGCAGCGGCAGCGCCGCGCAACGCGCCTACGCCGCGTACGGACGGCAGGACTACCAGGAGGCCATTCGCGAAGCGCAGCGCGCACTGCAGGAGAGCCCGGACAACGCCAGCCTGCAGAACCTGCTCACCACCGCGCTGGCCGCCGGCGATCGCGACCAGCAGGCGCAGGCGCGGCAACGCCTGGACAGCGCGCTGGGCCAGCGCCCCGCCGACGCGGGGCTGCTGATGCAGCGCGGCTATCTGTACCAGCGCATCGGCGAACCGGCGCAGGCGCTGGACGATTTCCGCGCGGCCGAAGCCACCGGCAAGGCGCCGCCCAGCGTGGTGCTCGACCAGGCCTATGCCAGCGCCGCGCAGGGCGACAACACGCAGGCGGTGGCGCTGCTGCGCAGCGCGATCGACCGCGCCGACCAGGGCCGGCTGCCGCTGGACAAGGCGCAGCGCTACAACACCCGCAGTTCGATCGCCAACCTGTCGCGCGAATGGGGCCTGATCGCCTCGGCCGGCTACCGCGGCGCGCGCCAGGCGGCGACCAACCTCGGCGGTTCGGCGATCAGCACTCCGGGCGATTCGGCCTTCGGCACCGTGGAGGCGTTCTGGCGGCCCGAGGCGCTCAACAACCGCCATGGCACGCTGGAAGCGTACGCACGCATGGCCAACACGCTGTACGACGAGGGCGGCACGTTCGAATCGGTGCGCGCGGTGGATCCTTGCACCGGCGAAGCCACCGAGGACGCGCGCGCGCGGGCCGAGCGCCTGAGCCGCTCGCGCTCGATCGCCGGCTGGCCCTCCACGATCGGATCGTTCGGCGTGCGCTACGCGTTCGGCCGCACCGGCCTGAGCGCCGGCATCGAGCGCCGCCAGTTCCTCGGCACCGCCACCCGCAACGGCGGCGTCTATCCGGACTCGGCCGCGATCCAGTGCCGCATCCAGCGCGACTCGAACCAGCCGCTGCAGGTCAACACGCTGGCGCGCTACCGCCTGGACAGCGATGCCGGCGGCTGGATGTCGTACCTGACCTACGGCTTCTACCAGGGCACCGGCGTGCGCACCGACGTGAACCAGTGGTGGACGCTGAGCGGCTATGCGCAGGCCGGCTACAGCTGGGACGACAACCGCGCGCGCTTCAGCGTGGACCGGCTGGACGCCACCGGCGCCCCGGTCGAAAACCTGCTCGACTCCGACGGCCGCCTGCACCGCGCGCAATGGTTCGCCGCCGCCGAAGTGCGGCTGGGCCGCAGCTACCGGTTCGGCGCCGATCAGACCCGCTGGGTGCTGACCCCGTCGGTGGTGGTGGGCGCGGACTGGCTCGACCAGCGCACGCGGGTCAGCGGTATCGCCTATCCGCTGATCGGCAAGCAGGCGTTCGCGCTGTCCGACACCGACCGCAGCTGGTCGCTGGGCGCCGGTCCGGGTCTGGGCGTGCGCTACTGGTTCCGCGAGGACCACTACAACGCCGCACGCTCCTCGCTGGACCTGAGCGTGCAGTACCGCTTCGCCATCGGCGGCGGCGATACCCAGCGCGCCAAGGGCCTGTTCGCCACCGCCACCCTCTACTACTGATCATGCAAGGAACCGCCATGACCGCTGCCGTCTTCCCGTCCCCCCGTGCGCATGCCCGCGCGTTGTGGCTGGGCCTGCTGTGTGCGTTCGCCGCCGCGCCGGCGCTGGCCCAGGCGCCGCCTGCCGCCGCGGGCGCCGCGCAGGATTCCTCGATCGTGATGGTCGGCAAGGACGGCTGGCTGTTCCCCGGATGGGGCAGCCTGACCGAGGTCGACGGCGCCGCGATCGACCGCAACACCGCGCTGATCGCCGAGGCGCGCACCGCGCTGGCGGCGGCCGGGGTCCGCCTGGACGTGCTGGTGCTGCCGGACAAGGCCCTGTTCTACGAGGACAAGCTGCCTGACGGCAAGCGCATGAGCGATGCCGTGCGCGGCCGCTATGCGCTGATCCACGACAGCCTGGGCACGGCGCAGGTGCCGGCGGTGGACGCGCTGCAGGTGCTGCGCCAGGTCAAGCAGGGCGGGAAGGAGGTGTTCTACCGCAGCGACCAGCACTGGACCCAGCCGGCCGCCGACGCGGTGGCCGTGGCGGTTGCCGCGCAGGTCCGCCAGCAGGTGCCGCGGCTGCAGGGCCAGGACGGCACCGGCATGGCCCTGGGCAGCGAGATCACCGAGCGCCGCTTCGGCGACCTGGCCGAACTGTTCCTGACCGACGCGCAGCGCAAGGCGGTGGGCCGCGACACCTTCACCGTGCGCCGCCAGTCCGATCAGCAGGCGCTGCTGGACGATGCGCCGGCGCCGCTGCATGTCACCGGGCACAGCATGGTGCAGCCGTATTTCGGCTTCCCGCAGAAGCTGTCCAACCTGCTCGATCGCCCGGTGTCGGTGAACTGGAAGCCCGGCAACGTCGGCCCCTGGGTGATGCTGCTGGAATACCTGGAATCGCCCGAGTTCCAGAAGACCAAGCCGCAGGTACTGGTGTGGCAGATGTTCGAGCCGTCCTATGGGCAGGGCCCGGATGCGCGTGGACAGTGGGACAACGCCTCGATCATGAGCGCGCAGCAGTGGCAGGCGCGCCTGCACAAGGCCCTGGGACAGTAAGCCGATGAGTGCACGTCCCGGCGCGTCTGCGCCCCTGCCTGCGGCGGCCCCGGCGCGCGCGCACGTGGTCACCGCGGTGGTGCTGCTGCTGCTGCTGGTCGCCGGGCTGTTGTCCGGTGGCTGGATGCTGGGCCGCGCGCCGCCGCCGGCGGCGTCGCTGGCGCCGGCGCGCTGGGCTGATGGCGAGGCCGGCCGCGCCATCAACCAGGCGCTGAAGCTGCCGCTGCAGGCGCAGGCCGACCTGGCCGGCGCGGCGTTGCGTTATCGGCTGCTCGGCGATGCCGGGCCGCAGGTCGCGCTGGGCTGCCCGGGCTGGCTGTTCTACCGCGACGGCTTGCGTCCGCCGGCGGGCGCGGGCGAAGCGGTGTTCGCCCAGCGCGTGCGGCTGATGCTGCATTGGGCGCGGCAGCTGCAGGCGCAGGGCGTGCAACTGCTGGTGGTGACGGTGCCGGACAAGTCGCGGATCGAGCAGGCGCACACCTGCGGCCTGCGCCATTCGGCGCCGATGCGCGCGCGGCTGGGGCAATGGCAACAGGCGCTGGCCGCCGCCGGCGTGGCCTCGACCGACCTGCTGCCGGTGCTGCAGGTCGGCGACGCGCCGGTGTTTTTCCGCACCGACGTGCACATGAACCGGATCGGCGCGCAGCGCGCTGCCGATGCGGTGGCGGCCTCGGCGTTGCCGCTGCTCGGCGGGCGCGGCGCGCAGGCCTTCGCGGTCGGCGCGCCCGGCGCGCCGGCGCCGCGGATGGGCGACCTGATCGTGCTGGCCGGGCTGGAGCACGCGCCGCCGGCCTGGCGCCCGGCGCTGGACCGCGAGCCGCAGCAGACCATCGCGCCGCTGCGCAGCGGTGGCCTGCTCGACGACACGCCGCCGGTGGAGGTGCTGCTGCTGGGCAGCTCCAACGGGCGCCGCAGCCTGTTCGGCGAACGCCTGGGCCACGCCCTCGGCCGCGAAGTGTGGAACCAGAGCCTGGACGGCGGCCAGTTCTCCGGCGCGTTGCTGGCGGCCTGGCCGCAACGCAGGCAATGGCCGCCGAGCCTGAAGCTGGTGATCTGGGAATTCTCCGAAATGGCCCTGTCGCTGCCGCTGACCGACGGCGAACGCGCGGCGCTGGCCGAGATCGACTGAGCGCCGACCGACGATGCTGTTCAACTCCTTCCTGTTCCTGCTGATCTTCCTGCCGGTCGCACTCGGCGTGCACTACCTGCTCGGCGCGCTGCAGCCGCGCCTGGCCGCGCTATGGCTGTGCGTGGCCTCGATCGTGTTCTACGGCTGGTGGAACCCGCAGTTCGTGGTGCTGCTGGCCGGCTCGATCGTGTTCAACTACCTGGTCAGCCTGGCGATCCTGTCGCTGGCCAAGCGCCCCAGGCTGCAACTGCTGGTCACCGCGCTGGGCGTGGCCGCCGACCTGGCGCTGCTGGTGCACTACAAGTATTTCGCAGCGATGGTCACCTTCGCCCACGACGTGGGTTTCAACGTCGGCCCGATGGACGCGCTGATCCTGCCGCTGGGCATTTCCTTCTTCACCTTCACCCAGATCGGCTACCTGCTGGACTGCCGCGCCGGCGTGGTCAACGACCGCAGCCCGCTCAGCTACGTGCTGTTCGTGACCTTCTTCCCGCACCTGATCGCCGGCCCCATCCTCCACCACAAGGAGATGATGCCGCAGTTCAGCAAGCGCGAGACCTACCGCTTCCACGCCGACAACCTGTCGGTCGGCGGCATGCTGTTCGTGATCGGCCTGGCCAAGAAAGTGCTGCTGGCCGACAGCATCGCGCCGTACGCCGACGCCGGTTTCGCCAGCACCGGCGAGGTGCAGTTCTGGGGCGCGTGGGCCACCGCGCTGAGCTACGCGCTGCAGCTGTACTTCGATTTCTCCGGCTATTCGGACATGGCGCTGGGCCTGGCGCGGATGTTCGGCATCCGCTTCCCGCTCAACTTCAACTCGCCGTACAAGGCGACCAGCGTGATCGATTTCTGGGCGCGCTGGCACATGACCCTGACCCGCTACATCACCGCCTACCTGTACTACCCGGTGGCGATGGCGGTGACCCGCTGGCGCACCCGCCACGGGCGCGCCACCGGCCCGGCCGCGGTGGCCTCGGCCGGCGGCTTCGCCTCGATGATCGTGCTGCCCACGGTGTGGGCGATGGGCCTGGCCGGGATCTGGCACGGCGCCGGCCTGCAGTTCCTGATCTTCGGCCTGCTGCATGCCGCCTACCTGGCGATCAACCACGCCTGGCGCATCTTCGTGGGCGGGCGCAAGCCGGCGGCGCTGCGCACGCTCAACCCGCTGCAGCATGCCGGCTACCTGCTGCTGACCTTCGTCGCGGTGCTGTTCGCGCAGGCGTTCTTCCGCGCCGACGGCGTGCACGCGGCGTGGCAGCTGGTGCAGGGCATGGCCGGCCTGCGCGGCTGGGAAAGCCTGGACAACCTCGGTCACGTCGCCGGGATGGGCGCGGCCGACGGCTGGCGCCTGCTGGCCGGCCACCACCTGCAGCTGCTCTACATCGCCGGATTGCTGGCGGTGGTGTGGCTGGCGCCCAACGCGCACCAGATCATGGGCGTGTACTCGCCCGCGCTGGCCAAACCGAGCCCGGCGCCGCGCGCGTGGATGCGCTGGCAGCCGAACCTGCCGTGGCTGCTGGCGATGCTGTCATTGCTCGCGCTGTGCCTGTCGAGCCTGCACAAAGAATCGCGTTTCCTCTATTTCCAGTTCTGACAAGGTGAACCCCATGGACATGCAGACCCTCCAGACCCAGCTGACCGACATCGTCGAGAGCGTGATCGGCACCCGCGTGCAGCCCGACGAATACATGGAGTCGCTGTTCGATTCGATGTCCAAGGTGCAGCTGATGGTCGAGGTCAAGGACCGCCTCGGCGTGACCCTGCCGATCGACGAGATCGACACGCTGGTCGAATCGGTGCAGGTGCTGGCCGACTACGTCGCCGCGCACCAGCGCTGAGCCGGGCCACCAGCGGAGCCGCCGCCATGCGCTTTGATTTCGACCAGTGCCGTTTCGTCGAACGCGAGCAGGCGCCGCATGCACCGGCGTTGCGCGATGCCGCCGGCGTGCTGGACTGGGCCGGGCTGTACCAGGCCACGCAGGACTGGATCGCGCGCGCGCAGCAGGCCGGCGTGCAGCCTGGCCATGCGTTGGTGATTTCCGGCCACAAGCAGTCCGCCTTCGTGGTGGCCATGCTCGGCTGCCTGCAGCTGGGCGTGACCTACGTGCCGGTGGACACCATCAATCCGCCGGCGCGGCTGCAGCGCATCACCGCGCTGGTGCATGCCGCGGCGGTCTACGACGCGGCGGCCGATACGTTCGGCGCCGGCGCCGACGATGCGCGCGCGCTGGCGGTGCCGGACCTGGCCTACATCATGTTCACCTCCGGCAGCACCGGCGATCCCAAAGGCGTGCAGATCGGCCGCGACAGCGTGGCCCTGTTCGCCGGCTGGATCCGCGATTGCCTGGCGCTCGGGCCGGCGCCGGCGTTCCTCAACCAGATGCTGTTCAGTTTCGATTTCTCGCTGTTCGACCTGTGCGGCGCGCTCGGCCTGGGCGGCTGCTGCGTGCTGTGCCCGCGCGAGGTGATCGCCGACAGCGAACGCTTCGTCGACCACCTGCGCGATGCCGACGTGGCGGTGTGGGCGTCCACGCCCTCGTTCGTGCGCCAGCAGCTGCTCAACCCGCGCTTTTGCGCCGAACACCTGCCCGCGTTGCAGGTGTTCGTGTTCGGCGCCGAATCGTTGACCCCGCGCGTGGCCGAAGAGTTGTGGGCGCGCTTCCCGCAGGCGCGTATCGTCAACTCCTATGGCCCGACCGAAGCCACCTGTTCCACCACCTGGGTGGAGATCGATGCCGCACTGCGCGCGGCCGCGCCCAACCCGTTCCCGATCGGCGTGGCCAAGCCGTATGCGCAGGTGTTCATCGACGGCGGCGAGATCTGCATGGCCGGCGACCACGTGATGCGCGGCTATCTGGAGCGCCCGGACCTGGACCAGGGCGTGCTGTTCGAGCACGACGGCAAGCGCGCCTACCGCAGCGGCGACCTGGGCGAGATCGATGCGCAGGGCCGCCTCTATTTCCGCGGCCGCAAGGACGACCAGATCAAGCTCAACGGCTACCGCATCGAACTGGCCGAGGTGGATGCGGCGCTGTCCACCTTGGACGGCGTGGTCGCCGGCGCGGCGGTAGTGCTGCGCCGGCCAGACGGCAGCCTGGTGCGGATGATCGGCTTCGTCGAACTGGCCGCGCCGGGCGCAGGCGCAGTGCAGCCGCTGCCCGACGCCTTGCAGGACTGGAAGCGGCAGATCGGCCAGCGCGTGCCGCCATACATGATTCCTTCCGAACTGATCGCCGTGGACGCGTTGCCCACCGGCGCCTCCAACAAGGTCGATCGCAAACAACTGGAGCAGCGCTACGCACTGGCGCGCACGCTCCGCAGCCAGGAAACCAAACGATGAAACCGATCATGACCCTGCTTGCCGGCGCGGTGCTGGCCCTCTCGCCGCTGGCCGCCAGCGCCCAGCAGGGCGCATCGGAAGGCCGCCTCGCGCAGCTGTATGCCGCGCGCCCGCCGGCCGGTTCGGCGTTCGTGCGCGTGCTCAACCCGGGCAGCGCCGCGCTCGCGGTCGGCGTCGGCAACGGTGCCGAGCAGCGCATCGGCCCGGCCGTCCGCGCCACCCGTTACGCCATCGTCGAAGGCGGCAAGCCGTTCGCGGTACGCGTGGCCGGCAAGGCGCGCCAGCAGGCGCAGGTCGCCGCCGGCAGCTTCACCACGCTGGTGCTGGACCCGGCCGCGCCGGCGCGGCCGCTGGCGGTACTGGCCGACGGCGGCGGCAGCAGCGATGCGCTCAAGGCCGAGATCCGTTTCTACAACCTGGCCAGCGGCTGCAGCCAGGCGCGGCTGGCGATGGCCGACAACGGCCCGGTGGTGTTCCCGGCGGTCGCCGCGGGCGCCAGCAACGCGCGCGCGATCAACCCGGTCCAGGCGCGCCTGGTCGCCGCGTGCGGCGGCAAGGACAGCGCGCCGTTGGCGCTGCCGC
The DNA here is from genome assembly GCF_035026585.1 of Xanthomonas sp. WHRI 7945. Lineage (NCBI taxonomy): Bacteria > Pseudomonadati > Pseudomonadota > Gammaproteobacteria > Lysobacterales > Lysobacteraceae > Xanthomonas > Xanthomonas sp. WHRI 7945. The sequence continues at coordinate 58,521 of NZ_JAYIQP010000017.1, read as the reverse complement.
CGTTGCAGCCCGGCGACCACTACAGCCTGTTCCTGAGCGGCAGCGCCGCCGCGCCGGTGCTGCAGGGCCAGCTCAGCGGCACCGATCCGGTGGGCCGCTGAGCGTGATCGAGCGCGCCGTCTTCCGCGAAGACCACGCCCTGTTCCGCGAACAGGTGCGGCGTTTCATCGACGCACAGATCGCCCCGCACTACGCGCAATGGGAACGCGACGGCATCACGCCGCGTTCGCTGTGGCGCGCGGCCGGCGCCGCCGGCCTGCTCAACTGTCAGCTGCCCGAACCCTACGGCCTGGGCGGCGACTACGGGCATGCCGCCTGCGTGATCGAGGAACTGGCGCGGGCCAATTTCCTCGGCATCGGCTTCTCGATCCATTCGGACATGGCCGCGCCGTACCTGATGCAGTACGGCAGCGACGCGGTGCGCGATGCCTGGCTGCCGAAGATGGCGCGCGGCGAAGCGATCGGCGCGATCGCGATGACCGAGCCCGGCGCCGGCAGCGACCTCAAAGCGATCCGTACCCGTGCCGAACGGCACGGCGATCACTACCTGCTCAACGGCCAGAAGACCTGGATCACCAATGGCAGCAACGCCGACGTGGCGGTGGTGGTGGCCACGGTGGCGCCGGAGCTGGGCGCGCGCGGATTGACCTTGTTCTGCGTCGATACCGCGCTGCCCGGCATCAGCCGCGGCGCGCCGATGGCCAAGATCGGCCAGCACGCGCAGGACACCAGCGAGCTGTTCTTCCAGGACGTGGCGGTGCCGGTCTCGCACCTGCTCGGCGAGGAGCAGCGCGGCTTCGACTACCTCGGCGAACAGCTGGCCGCCGAACGCCTGGCGATCGCGCTGCGCGCGGCCGCCTCGGCCGAAGGCATGCTCGCCGAGACCATCGCCTACGTGCGCCAGCGCAAGGCGTTCGGCCGCCACCTGATCGACCACCAGAACACCCGCTTCGTGCTCGCCGATGCGGCGTCGCGGCTGGCGATGCTGCGCAGCTTCCTCGACCAGTGCCTGGACGCGCAGCTGCAGGGCCGGCTGCAGGCCACCACCGCGGCGATGGCCAAGCTCAACGCCACCGAGATCCAGGGCCAGGTGCTGGACGCGCTGCTGCAGCTGCACGGCGGCTATGGCTACAGCAGCGAGTACGGCATCGGCCGCGCCTGGGCCGACGCGCGCGCGTTGCGCATCTTCGGCGGCACCAGCGAGATCCTGCGCGAGATCATCGGCCGCGCGCTGTAACAAGCGTCACGGCTTCTGCCGAGCGCGCGCACCGGCGCTACTGGCGCCCGGCGCGCCACTGCCGGCGCAGCGCCTGCGCGCGCGGCGTGTCCTGCGACAGCCACGGATCCAGCGCGAAGGCGAAGATGCCGGCGGCACCGCTGCCATGCGCCCATGCCAGCTGCTTGCGGATGCGCGCGGCATCGGCGGTCTGCGCCTGGAAGTTGCTGCCGTCGGCGGCCGAGCTCGGCAATTGCTCGAACAGTTCGACCACCACGTCGAAGGCGACCTGGCGCGCGCGCAGCAGCGTCAGCAGCGGATCCACGCCGTGCAGGTTGTCCAGCCCGGCCACGCCGACCCCGTCCTGCACCATCGGCCGCAGCGGCACCTGGTCGAGGATGCGGGGCCACAGCTGCGCCAGCGAGCCGTCGGTCTGCAGCCGGCTGAAATAGGTGGAGATCGCGGTCGGCTGCGCGGTGCCGGCGCTGGCCGCAGCGCACAGCGCGGCGAGCCAGGCGCACAGGCGCTGCTGGCGCTCGTCCTGTGCCCAGTGGAACTGCTCCAGTTCGTAGGGCAGGTACCAGCCGTCGAAGTTGCCCTGCGCGGCCCACGGCGCGCGCAGCAGGTAGGCACGGGCGTTGTCCAGGGTCAGCGCCAGGAATGCGTCCAGCGCGGCCAGGTCCGGCGCCTGCAGCGCCTTCCACCAGCCGCTGTGGTAGGGCAGGCCGACGCGCACCCGCAGGCCCGCCGCAGCGGCGGTGGAGAAGATCAACTGCATCGTGCTGTCCGGCACGTCCCAGTCGGCATCGCCGCCGCTGCCGTACAGCCCCGCCCACTGCACCACGACCTGACGGCAGCCCATGCGCTGGGCCAGCGCCATGTGCTGCTGCCAGTCCTGCGCGCTCATTTCCAGGTGGCTGCGCCAGGGCTGGATGAAACCGCCGTCGAACCGCGGCGGGTTGGCGCAGCCAGGCAGCATGCTCGCGCCGAACGCGGCAGGCGCGAGCACGGCCAGCCGCAGCAGGTCGCGGCGACTGAGCGGGAAGGGGCGGGATCCAGGGCGAGCGTTGTTCATTGCTTCCGCGAGCGGCGAGGTCCAGGCATGTTTCTACACCATCGCCCAGAAAGATCGCGTGGCGCGGCGCGTACGGGCCGGCTGCCAGTCATGCTGCCGATGCGGCCGGTGGCCAGCGGTTCGGCGCGCACGGACGCGCCATGCTGCGTGGCTGGGCATGGTGCCGCTGCAGCGCATTCGGGGAGGGATGTCTGCGCTGTCGGTGCCGCGCCGCGTGCGCATGCTCGCTGGCGTGCACCATCGCTGCGAGGACGGCGGCGTGGCGACGCAACGCCGAAACGCGAACGGCCGCGCAGGGCGCGGCCGTTCGCGGGAACGCTTGCCTGCAGGCTTACTTCAGCGCCTTGAAGCGCAGCCGCTTCGGACCGGCGTCGTCGCCCATGCGGCGGCGCTTGTCGATCTCGTACTCGCGGTAGTTGCCCTGGAAGAACTCCACGTGCGAGTCGCCTTCGAACGCCAGGATGTGGGTCGCGATGCGGTCCAGGAACCAGCGGTCATGCGAGATCACGAAGGTGTTGCCCGGGAACTCCAGCAGCGCGTCTTCCAGCGCGCGCAGCGTCTCGATATCCAGATCGTTGGACGGTTCGTCGAGCAGCAGCACGTTGCCGCCCTGCAGCAGGGTCTTGGCCATGTGCAGGCGCCCGCGTTCGCCGCCGGAGAGGCTGCCGACCAGCTTCTGCTGGTCCTGGCCCTTGAAGTTGAAGCGGCCCAGGTAGGCGCGCGACTGGATTTCCACGCCGTTGATGTTGAGGATGTCCAGGCCGCCGGAGACTTCCTGGAACACGTTGTGGTTGCCTTCCAGCTTGTCGCGGCTCTGGTCCACGTAGGCCAGCTTCACCGTCGGCCCGAGCACGATCTCGCCGGAGTCCGGCTTCTCCTTGCCGATGATCATCTTGAACAGCGTCGACTTGCCGGCGCCGTTGGGGCCGATGATGCCGACGATGGCGCCGGACGGCACCAGGAAGCTGAGATCGTCGATCAGCAGGCGGTCGCCGAACTTCTTGGTGACGTGCTTGAACTCGAGCACCGCATTGCCCAGGCGCTCGCCCGGCGGAATGAAGATCTCGTTGGTCTCGTTGCGGCGCTGGTAGTCGACCGACTGCAGTTCTTCCAGCCGCGCCAGACGCGCCTTGCCCTTGGTGCGGCCGCCCTTGGCGTTCTGCCGCGACCATTCCAGCTCCTTCTGGATCGCCTTCTGCCGCGACTTCTCCTGGTTGTCTTCCTGCTTCAGGCGCTCTTCCTTCTGCATCAGCCAGTCGGTGTAGTTGCCCTTCCACGGGATGCCGCGGCCGCGGTCCAGTTCCAGGATCCACTCGGCGGCGTTGTCCAGGAAGTAGCGATCGTGGGTCACCGCCACCACGGTGCCGGTGTAGCGCGCCAGGAACTGCTCCAGCCATTCCACCGACTCGGCGTCGAGGTGGTTGGTCGGTTCGTCGAGCAGCAGCATGTCCGGCTTCTGCAGCAGCAGCCGGCACAGCGCCACGCGGCGCTTCTCGCCGCCCGACAGCGGGCCGATCACCGCGTCCCACGGCGGCAGGCGCAGCGCATCGGCGGCGATCTCCAACTGCTGCTCGACCATGTGCGCATCGCCGGCGGCGAGGATCGCCTCCAGCCGCTGCTGCTCGGCGGCGAGCTTGTCGAAGTCGGCGCCTTCCTCGGCATAGGCCTCGTAGATCTTGTCCAGCGCGGCCTGCGCCTGCAGCACTTCGCCGACGCCTTCCTCGACCGCTTCGCGCACGGTCTTGGTCGGGTCCAGCTCCGGCTCCTGCGCCAGGTAGCCGACCTTGATGCCCGGCTGCGGGCGCGCTTCGCCGCTGAAGTCGGTGTCCACGCCGGCCATGATCTTCAGCACCGTCGACTTGCCCGCGCCGTTGAGGCCGAGCAGGCCGATCTTGGCGCCGGGGAAGAACGACAGCGAGATGTCCTTGATGATCTGGCGCTTCGGCGGCACCGTCTTGCTGACGCCGTTCATGGTGTAGATGTATTGCGACATGGGGTCTCCGTAGGCGCAGGACGCCCGCCGGCCGGAGCCGGAAGGCGACGAAATGGATACCCGCGATTATAGCGGCACCGGCGTTGGCACGTCCGTGCCGGCATGCACGCGCCGCGTGCGGACGCGGCGATGCCGGGGCTAGGGGCGCGCCGTCGGCGCCTGGCCGGCGCGGCGCTGGCGCTGCCGGTAGCGCAGCGTGCACGCCACCAGCAGCAGCATCGCCAGCCACTCGCTGGCCAGCGCCGCCTGCATCGCCGCCAGGCTGCCGCCGCCGTGCGCATGCGCGTAGACCGCGCCCAGCGCCGCCGGCCCCAGGCCCATCGCGGCTTGCAGGATGGTGGAGAGCATGGCGCTGCCGGCGCCGGCATGCTCGGTCGGCACCTGCGACAGGCCGATGCGGTAGAAGCAGGCCACGATCCACGCCTGGCCGGCCCCGATCAGCGCCGTCGGCGCCGCCAGGTCGCGCCAGCCGGGATGCGGCCAGGCCGCGTGCAGCGTCCAGGCCAGCGCCAGCAGGCCCAGCATCTGCACCGTGCAGCCCAGCAGCAGCGTGGGCAGCAGCCCGAACCGGGCCACCGCACGCGCGCTGACCAATGCCGAGCAGAAATACGCCGCGCCGAGCACGATGAAGGCATTGCCCGACTGCAGCGGTGACAGTCCCGCGCCGGCCTGCAAGGTCAGCGCGAGCACGAACATGAAGCCGCTCCAGCAGGCGAAGAACAGCGCGCCCAGCAGCAGCGCGAAGCGCACGCTGGGCAGGCGCAGCAGCGCCGGCGGCAACAGCGGCTGGCGGCCGCGGCGTTCCTGCCATGCCTCGGTACGGGCCAGCGCCACCAGCAACGGCAGCGTCGCGGCCAGCACCGCCAGGCACGGCGCGGACCAGTGCAGCGTGGGGCCGAGCGCCAGCGGCAGCAGCAGGCAGGCCAGGAACAGCCCCAGCAGGCCGGCGCCGGCCAGGTCCGGCGGCGTCCGCCGCGCGGCGCGGGTCTCCGGCACCGAGCGCAGGCCCGCCAGCGCCAGCACGCAGAACGGCAGGTTGATCAGGAAGATCGCGCGCCAACCGGAACCGGCGATGTCGGCGCTGACCAGGGTGCCGCCCAGCACCTGGCCGATGACGAACGCGATCCCGCCCAACGAGCCGTACAGCGCCAGCGCACGCGCATGCGCCTCGCCGCGCAGGCTGACGTGGATGGTGGCGAGGATCTGCGGCACCGCCAGCGCCGCGCCCAGGCCCTGCAGCACGCGCCCGGCCAGCAGCGCCGCCACCGATCCGGCCGCCCCGCACAGCAACGAGGCCAAGCCGAACAGCAGCACCCCGGCGGCGAACACCCGGCGCCGGCCCAAGTTGTCGCCCAGCCGCCCGCCCGCGGCCAGGCCCACCGCGAAGGCCACGCCGTACACCGCCACGATCAGCTCCAGCGCCATCGCCGAGGCGTGCAGCGTGTGGGCGATGGAGCCGAGGGCGACGTTGATGATGGAAAAGTCGATCAGCGGCAGCATCTGGCCGATCAGCAGGATCGCCAGCCCGCGTGCGCCCAGGGTCGGCGCCGCGGCGTCGGGGTGGGCGCACCGCGGCGGGTGCCGGTCGCGGCGATCGACGGGCGTGGGCACGGCGGGGGAGGGGCAGGAGGTGGTCATGGCGCGCAGTATGCGAACCCTCTAAACTGGTACAAGTAGTTATTTATCCTGGTACTGGCGCTTCCTGCCTGTGACTCGGTTCGATGCGTGGACCAGGACGGAGAACAAGAATGCTCAATGACCGGCTGTCCTCCACCAGCGCTGCGGCGGGCAGCGCCGCCGTCGCCACGCACGGCCCGGCGCTGGCCGTCGAACGCGCCCGTGCGCTCGGCGCCTTCCTGCGCGCGCGCCGCGAGAGCCTGGATCCGGCGCGGCTGGGCCTGCCGCGTGCCGGCAGGCGCCGCACGCCGGGCCTGCGCCGCGAGGAGGTGGCCGCGCTCGCCGACGTCGGCGTCACCTGGTACACCTGGCTCGAACAGGGCCGGCCGGTGCGCGCCTCCGCGCGCGTGCTGACCGCCATCGCCGGCGCCCTGCAGTGCTCGGATGTGGAAACCGGCCACGTGCTGGCGCTGGCCGGCCTGGGCGATGCGGTGCAGCGGCTGCAGCCGCCGTGCGAGCGGCTGACCGATACCGGGCGCATGCTGCTCGATCAGCTCGGTCCCTGGCCGGCGATGCTGCAGAGTCCGCGCTTCGACATCCTGGGCGCCAACCTCGCCTTCGAGCGTCTGATGGGAGTGACCCTGGCGGACCTGCCCGAAACCGATCGCAACTGCGTCTACCAGGCGTTCACCAACCCGTGCTGGCGCGCGCGCCTGGTCGACCGGGACAACGTCCTGCAGCAGATGGTGGCGCTGTTGCGCGCGGCCATGGGCGAACACCTGGGCGAACCGGCATGGGAGCGCCTGCTGGCGCGGTATCGCGACGCGTCGTCCGAGTTCGACGCGCTGTGGCGGCAACGGCGCGAGGTGCGCGGCGTGGAAAACCAGCTCAAGCGCTTCCACCATCCGCAGGTCGGCGAGCTGCAGCTGCAGCAGGTCAACTGGTGGTCGGCGCCGCGCAACGGCAACCGGCTGGTGGTCTACCTGCCTGCCGACGAAGCGGCGCGGACGGCGCTGCTGCAGCTGCATGCGCAGCCGGCCGGCGTCGCCGCAGCGGGCAGTGGCGAAGCGCACCGCCACTGAGCGTGGGTGTCTGGCGCGCATGCGCGGGTTGGCGGCGCGGAGCAGGAGGGCAACGTGACCGCAGAGGCCGCCGCAATGCCGACGTGGCCCACGCGGACATACAAAGGAAAAACAGGTCGAAAAGTAACGGTCGCTTACTCGTTTCCAGCAAGCTGAATGCGTAACCGGTTCCAGCAGGAAGCGGTTCAGACGCCGGGCGCATTAATGCAGTCGTGACACCAAAAGTGACGGAGCAGCCATGAACACCACACGCATTGCCACCCTTGCCCTTTCGTCCCTGCTGGCGCTGGGTTTCATGGCGCCGCCGGCCTTCGCCCGCGACGGTTGGGGCGATCGCGACCGCGACCGTCACGGCTGGAACGACAACGACCGCGGCCGCGATCGCGACTGGCACGACCGGGATCGCGACCGCGACCGCCGCTGGCGCGAACGCGAACGCCACGACGACCGCCGCTACTACAGCCAGGGCTACCGCGACGGCTACCGGCGCCGTCCTGACGTCGTCTACTACCGCCATCCCGGCCCGCCGCCGTGGGCGCGCGGCCAGCGCTACTACGGTCCCAACTACGTGGTCTACGACTACGACCGCTACCAGGTGCGGCGTCCGCCGTACGGCTACCGCTGGGTCCGCGACGACCGCGGCAACCTGCTGATGGTCGCCATCGCCAGCGGCATCATCGCCGACCTGGTGCTCAACGGCCGTTGATCCGGGCCACAGGGCACGCCACGACGGCCTCCTGCGGGAGGCCGTCGTCGTTTTGGTTCGCCGCCGGCCCTGCGCGGGGCTTAAACTAGCGGTCTGCCTTTTGTCCATGCCCCTGGAGACCCGATGTTCCCGCGCGACGCCCGCATCGAAACCTACGATCCCGAACTGGCCCAGGCCATCGCCGCCGAAGCCGGCCGCCAGGAAGACCATGTCGAGCTGATCGCCAGCGAGAACTACTGCAGCCCGCGGGTGATGGAAGCCCAGGGCAGCCAGCTGACCAACAAGTACGCCGAGGGCTATCCGGGCAAGCGCTACTACGGCGGCTGCGAATTCGTCGACATCGCCGAGCAGCTGGCGATCGACCGGGTCAAGCAGCTGTTCGGCGCGGACTACGCCAACGTGCAGCCGCACAGCGGCTCGCAGGCCAACCAGGCGGTGTACTTCGCGCTGCTGCAGCCGGGCGACACCATCCTGGGCATGTCGCTGGCCCACGGCGGCCATCTGACCCACGGCGCCAAGGTCAACGCCTCCGGCAAGCTGTTCAACGCGGTGCAGTACGGGGTGAACGAGCAGGGCCTGATCGACTACGACGAAGTCGAGCGGCTGGCGCTGGAGCACAAACCGAAGATGGTCGTGGCCGGCTTCTCCGCGTATTCGCAGAAGATCGACTGGGCGCGCTTCCGCGCCATCGCCGACCAGGTCGGCGCGGTGCTGTTCGTGGACATGGCGCACGTGGCCGGCCTGGTCGCCGCCGGCGTGTATCCGAGCCCGATGGACCACGCGCACGTGGTCACCTCGACCACCCACAAGACCCTGCGCGGCCCGCGCGGCGGCATCATCCTGGCCAAGGGCGCGAGCGAGGAACTGGTCAAGAAGCTGCAGTCGATCGTGTTCCCGGGCATCCAGGGCGGCCCGCTGATGCACGTGATCGCGGCCAAGGCGGTGGCGTTCAAGGAAGCGCTGGAGCCGGAATTCAAGGACTACCAGCAGCAGGTGGTGAAGAACGCGCAGGCGATGGCCAAGACCCTGATCGCGCGCGGCTACAAGATCGTCTCCGGCGGCACCGAGAACCACCTGATGCTGGTGGACATGATCGGCAAGGACGTGTCCGGCAAGGACGCGGAAGCCGCGCTGGGCAAGGCCCACATCACCGTCAACAAGAACTCGGTGCCCAACGACCCGCGCTCGCCGTTCGTGACCTCGGGCCTGCGCCTGGGCACCCCGGCCATCACCACCCGCGGCTACCTGGAGCAGGACAGCATCGACCTGGCCAACTGGATCGCCGACGTGCTCGACGCCCCGGCCGACGCCGCGGTCATCGCCCGCGTGCGCGAGGCGGTGACCGCGCAGTGCAGGAAGTATCCGGTGTATGGCTGAGAAGCCGGGATTCGGGAGGGGGGATTCGGGATTGGCGAACGGCCATGCCCGCCGCTCTCTGCGTTTGCGAATCCCGAATCCCCACTCCCCAATCCCGGCCTTCTGATGCACTGCCCCTTCTGCCAGCACACCGACACCCGCGTGATCGATTCGCGCGTGTCCGAGGACGGCGCGACGATCCGCCGGCGCCGCGAGTGCGAGGCGTGCGGCGAGCGCTTCAGTACGCTGGAGACGATCGAGCTGAAGCTGCCGACGGTGATCAAGAGCGACGGCGGCCGCGAGGCCTTCGATGCGCGCAAGCTGCGCACCAGCTTCGACCGCGCGCTGCAGAAGCGGCCGGTGGCCGAGGAGCAGATCGAGGCGGCGGTGCGCGCGGTGGTGCACCAGTTGCGCATGTCCGGCGAGCGCGAGCTGCCGTCGATCCGGGTCGGCGAATACGTGATGGCCGAGCTGCGCAAGCTCGACCATGTCGGCTACGTGCGCTTCGCCTCGGTGTACCGCAGCTTCCAGGACGTGGCCGATTTCCGCGAGGAGATCGAGAAGCTCGAACGTGAGTTGCCGGTAGGTAGCGAGCAGTTGCCGCTGCTGGACCTGGTCCGCGTCGACAAGCCGGGCGACAAGTCCGGCAAGCGCTGACCGGCATGCGCATCGTCTGCCTGGCCGAGGCGCCGCAGCACATCCCGGCGCTGGCCAGCGAACACCTGCAGGCGTTCGGCCCGCTGCTGCCGGAATGGGCGCTGGACGAGGCCGAAGCCGACCTGCGCAGCCACCGCTGCGACAGCCGCATCCCGACCACCTGGATCGCGCTCGACGGCGACGACTGGCTCGGTTCGGTCAGCCTGCTGCAGAACGACGACGCGCGCATCCGCCAGTTCTCGCCATGGCTGGCGACGCTGTACGTGCGCCCGCAGGCGCGCGGCGGCGGGCTCGGCGCGCAGCTGGTCGCGCATTGCGTGCAGGCTGCGGCGCGGCTGCGAGTGGGTCACCTTTATCTGTATTGCCAGCCGCATCTGGTGCCGTTCTACCAGCGCCTGGGCTGGGAGCCGCATGTGCAGCTGCCGCTGGGGCCGCTGCAGGTGACGGTGATGCGCATCGACGCCGGCGCGCTGGCGGCATGAACGCCAGCGAGATGGGCGGGTTTTCCGCCGACGATCATCGGCACATGGCGCAGGCGCTGCGCCTGGCCGAGCGCGGCGCCTACACCACGCGGCCCAACCCGATGGTGGGCTGCGTGCTCGTGCGCGACGGCGAGGTGGTCGGCGAGGGCTTCCACCAACGTGCCGGCGGCCCGCACGCGGAGGTGTTCGCGCTGCGCGACGCCGGCGCGCGTGCGCGCGGCGCCACCGCCTACGTGACCCTGGAGCCGTGCGCGCATTTCGGGCGCACGCCGCCGTGCGCGCTGGCGTTGATCGAGGCCGGGGTGACCCGCGTGGTAGCGGCGATGGCCGACCCGTTTCCGCAGGTCAACGGCGGCGGCTTCGCGCTGCTGCGCGAGGCGGGCATCGAGGTTCGTTTCGGGCTGATGGATGCGCAGGCGCGCGCGCTGAATCGCGGCTTCCTATCGCGGGTGGAACGCGGCCGGCCGTGGCTGCGGGTCAAGCTCGGCGCCAGCCTGGACGGGCGCACCGCGCTGGCCAGCGGCGAATCGAAGTGGATCACCGGCGCGGCCGCGCGCCACGACGTGCAGCGCTGGCGCGCGCGCGCCGGGGCGATCCTGACCGGTGCCGGCACCGTGCTGGCCGACGATCCGTCGCTGACGGTGCGCCTGGACGACGGTACCGACGTGGTGCCGCCGCTGCGCGTGGTGCTGGATGCGCAGCTGCGCGCGCTGCAGCGGGCCAAGGTGCGCGATGGCGCCGCGCCGACGCTGTACCTGCACGCGCCGGGACTGGCGCCGCCGCCGCTGCCGGGTGCCGAGTTCGCCGCTGTCGCGATGCAGTCCGGGCGCCTCGATCTGGCCGCGGTGCTGCGCCTGCTCGCCGAGCGCGGCGTCAACGAAGTCCAGGTCGAAGCCGGTGCGACCCTGGGCGGGGCGCTGCTGCGCGCCGGCCTGGTCGACGAAGTGCTGCTGTACCTGGCGCCGCTGCTGCTCGGCGACGCCGCGCGCCCGCTGCTGGCCGGCCTGGGCATCGACACGATGGCGCAGCGCGTGCCGCTGCGCTTGCTGGAGACGCGCCAGGTCGGCGACGACCTGCGCCTGTTGCTGCGTCCGGCGGCGGCGGACGCCGGGTAACCGCGACCGGCATCTGCTGCGCCGGTGTGCTGTCGCCACGGCGCACGGTTGCCGCCTTCGCCGCGACGCTACGTCCCATCGGTGGCCCATCCCGTCGCAGCGGGTGCCAAGCCGCGCCCTGCTAGAATGCGCACGCCGGTTCGCCGGCACCACAAACGTCTTCAGGGCGGGGTGCGATTCCCCACCGGCGGTAGGTGCGTTAAGCGCACGAGCCCGCGAGCGCTTGGGCAGAGGCAACCGGCACGCAGTGCGGGTGCCGCTGCGCAAGGTCAGCAGATCCGGTCCGATGCCGGAGCCGACGGTATAGTCCGGATGAAAGAAGACGGCCTTCGCGCAGCCTCGCGGCTGTGCGCGAGCCTGTTTGCCTTGTGGCGTTTTTCGCTCACCATCCTTGCGAGAAACGTTTATGTTCACCGGAATCATCGAAGGCGTCGGCCGCTTGGCCGCGCGCCAGCCGCAGGGCGGCGACATCCGCTTCACCTTCTCCACCGGCAGCCTGCCGTTCGCCGACGTGCAGCTCGGCGAGAGCATCGCGGTCAACGGCGTGTGCCTGACCGTGGTCGCCTTCGACGCGGCGTCGTTCCAGGCCGATGCGTCCACCGAGACCCTGTCGCTGACCACGCTCGGCGCGCTCGCCGAGGGCGCGGCGCTGAACCTGGAGCGGGCGATGCGCCCGACCGACCGGCTCGGCGGGCATCTGGTCAGCGGCCATGTCGACGGCCTTGGCAGCGTGCTGTCGATCCACGAGGACGCGCGCGCGCAACGCTGGCGCTTCGCCGCGCCGCCGGCGCTGCTGCGCTACATCGCCAAGAAGGGTTCGATCTGCGTGGACGGGGTCAGCCTGACCGTCAACGAGGTGGACGCCGCCGGGTTCGAGGTCGCGCTGATTCCGCACACGGTGGCCAACACCGCGTTCGCGCAGACCGCGGTGGGCGCCGCGGTGAATCTTGAAATCGACCTGGTCGCGCGCTACGTCGAACGCCTGCTGCAAGGCCGCGACGGCTGACGCCACCCCGTCCTTGCTCCCGATGGCCGTGTCGCCGCAGCCCGCGCTGCCGGCGCCGCGGCGCCACCTCCTGCGAATCCTGCGAGTCCCCATGTCACCGTCCACTGCCCCCAGCCTGAACTTCGCCCCCGTCCCCGAGCTGCTGGAAGAGATCCGCGCCGGCCGCATGGTGGTCATCGTCGACGACGAGGACCGCGAGAACGAGGGCGACCTGATCATGGCTGCCGAACTGGTCAAGCCGTCCGACATCAATTTCATGGTCACCCATGCGCGCGGCCTGGTGTGCCTGTCGCTGACCCGCGAGCGCTGCGCGCAGCTCGGGCTGGCGCCGATGGTCCAGCACAACACCGCGCAGTTCCACACCAACTTCACCGTCAGCATCGAAGCGGCCGAGGGCGTCACCACCGGCATCTCCGCCTACGACCGCGCGCATACCGTGCGCACCGCGGTCAAACCCGACGCCAAGCCGCACGACCTGAGCCAGCCCGGCCACATCTTCCCGCTGATCGCCCAGCCCGGCGGCGTGCTGACCCGCGCCGGCCACACCGAGGCCGCCGGCGACCTGCCGCTGCTGGCCGGGCTGGAGCCGGCCGGGGTGCTGGTGGAGGTGCTCAATCCCGACGGCAGCATGGCGCGGCGCCCGCAGCTGGAGGAATTCGCGCGCCTGCACGGGCTGAAGATGGGCTCGATCGCCGACCTGATCGCCTACCGCCTGGCCACCGAGCACACCGTCGAGCGCATCGACGAGCGCGCCATCGAGACCGAGTTCGGCGGCTTCACCCTGGTCACCTACCGCGACCGCATCGCCCACGACCTGCATTTCGCGCTGGTCCGCGGCACCCCGGACGCGGACACGCCGACCCTGGTGCGGGTGCAGGTGGAGAACCCGCTGGCCGACCTGCTGCACTGGCGCCGCGACGATTTCGGCGTGGCCGCCAGCGACGCGCTGCGCGCGATCGCCGACGCCGGCAGCGGGGTGATGGTGGTGCTGTCGGCGCCGCGCGACAGCCAGGCGCTGCTGGCGCGGTTGCGCAAGCAGCCCGACGTGGTCGCCAACAGCAAGGACGTGGGGCAGTGGCGGCGCAACGGCGCCGGCAGCCAGATCCTGGCCGACCTGGGCCTGGGCAAGCTGCGCGTGCTGGGCACACCGCGCCGCCAGGTCGGCCTGGCCGGGTTCGGGCTGGAGGTGGTGGAGCATGTGGAGGTGGGATCGGGACTCGGGACCCGGGACTCGGGTCCCGGAAAGGGCTGATTCCTCCGCTGGCAAGCGCGCGCCGTGCTCTAAGCTCTTCCGAGTCCCGAGTCCCGAGTCCCGAGTCCCGGGCAGGCCGCCTGCTAAACTCTCCAACCCCCTGACCCTGCCACCGCCATGACCCACTACGAAGGCGACCTCCGCGCTCCCGAAGCGGCCCGGTTCGCGATCATCGCCAGCCGCTGGAACGCGCGCATCACCGACGTGCTGGTCGCCGGCGCGCGCGAAAGCCTGTCCGGCAACGGCATCGCCGACGAGGCGGTGGACGTGATCCGCGTGCCCGGCGCCTGGGAACTGCCGCTGGCTGCCGCGCGTCTGGCCGCCGCCGGCAAGCACGCAGCGATCATCGCGCTGGGCTGCGTGATCCGCGGCGACACGCGCCACTACGAGCACGTGGCCGACGGTTGCGCCGAAGGCCTGCTGCGGGTGTCGCTGGATTTCCGCATCCCGGTGCTCAACGGCGTGCTGGCGGTGGAGCGGGTCGAGGACGCCGAGGCGCGCGCCGGCGGCAGTCACGGCAACAAGGGCGAGGAAGCGGCGCTGACCGCGTTGGAAATGGTCAATCTTCTGGAGCTGCTGCCGTGAACAAGTCCGCTGGCCACAAGCACGTCCGCCGCGACGGCGTCGATCCGGTGCTGCGTTCGCGCGCGCGCCGGCGCGCGCTGCAGGCGATCTACGCCTGGCAGATCGCCGGCGGCACCGCGCAGCACGTGATCGCGCAGTTCGCGCACGAACAGGCGCACGAACTGGCCGACCTGATCTATTTCGAGAACCTGGTCGAAGGCGTGCTCAAGCACCGCGCCGAACTGGACGCGGCGCTGGTCGGCTACCTGGACCGCACGGTCGAGGAAGTGGACGCGATCGAGCGCGCGGTGCTGCGCCTGGCCGCCTACGAACTGCTGCATCGCCAGGACGTGCCGTACCGCGTGGTGATCAACGAAGCGATCGAGACCGCCAAGCGTTTCGGCTCCGAACATGGCCACACCTACGTCAACGGCGTGCTCGACCGCGCCGCGCTGGAATGGCGCGCGGTGGAGTCGGGGGGCTGAGTAGCTGGGAATGGGGAATCGGGAATAGGGAATGGCAAAAGCTAAAAGCCAAAAAGCTAAAAGCGACTGCCGCGGCGGTCGCGCCCTGCGGCAGTTGGTGTCTCGGCTGTTGCTCTCGCTCTTCCCATTCCCCATTCTCGATTCCCCATTCCCGGCCTCCAAATGCCCGAATTCGATCTGATCGATCGCCTGCGTGCCCGGATCGGGGTACGCGACGACGTGCCGCTGGGGATCGGCGACGATGCGGCGCTGCTGCAGCCGCCGCCGGGCGAGCAACTGGCGATCACCACCGATACGCTCAACGCCGGCGTGCATTTCCCGGCCGAGACGGCGCCCGCCGACGTGGGCTGGAAGACCCTGGCGGTGAACCTGTCCGATCTGGCTGCGATGGGCGCGCAACCGCGCTGGTGCACGCTGTCGCTGTCGTTGCCGCACGAGGATGCGGGCTGGATCGACGCCTTCGCCGACGGCTTTTTCGCGCTGGCCGATGCGCACGCCATCGTGCTGGCCGGCGGCG
Source organism: Xanthomonas sp. WHRI 7945 (assembly GCF_035026585.1). Taxonomy (NCBI): domain Bacteria; kingdom Pseudomonadati; phylum Pseudomonadota; class Gammaproteobacteria; order Lysobacterales; family Lysobacteraceae; genus Xanthomonas; species Xanthomonas sp. WHRI 7945. The sequence goes on along the minus strand of NZ_JAYIQP010000017.1, from coordinate 43,398 downwards.
ACACCACGCGCGGGCCGCTGTCGCTGTCGGTCACCGCGATCGGCAGCGTGGCGCCCGGTGCCGCCTTGCGCCGCGATGGCGCGCAGCCGGGCGACGAGATCTGGGTGACCGGCCGCCCCGGCGAGGCCGCCGCCGCGCTGGCGCTGTGGCAGGCCGGGCGCCTGGATGTGGCGCAGGTCGCCGCCGATCCGCTCCACGAGCATTTGCGCCAGCGCCTGCTGCGGCCGTCGCCGCGGGTGCAGGCCGGATTGCGCCTGCGCGGGCTGGCGCACGCCTGCGTCGACATCTCCGATGGCCTGCTGGCCGACCTGGACCACATCTGCGTACGCAGCGGGGTCGGCGCCGAACTGTGGCTGGCCGCGTTGCCGGCCGCCGCCGCACCGGCGGAGGCGGATGCCGCGCAGGTGCACGCCTGGCAACTGGGCGGCGGCGACGACTACGAGCTGTGCTTCACCGCCGCACCGGCGCAGCGCGCGGCCATCGTGCAGGCGCTGCAGGCGATCGGCGAGGACGCGACGCCGATCGGCCGCATTGTCGCGGGCAGCGGCATCGTCGTCCGCGACGCGCACGGTCAGCCGTGGCAGCCGCCGCGGCGCGGCTACGAGCATTTCGCCGGTTAGGGGATCCGAGTCGCTTCGCGCCGGACCCTCACCCCAACCCCTCTCCCGGTGGGAGAGGGGCTAAGCAGTTCCCTTCTCCCTGCGGGACCATGGCCCCCTTTTCGGGGGAAGGTGCCCCGCAGGGGCGGATGAGGGTACGGGCGCAGCCTCGCACCCAACGCAGCGAGTCGCTTCGCGCCGTACCCTCACCCCAACCCCTCTCCCGATGGGAGAGGGGCTGAGCCCGCCGCGGCTGTTCCCTTCTCCCTGCGGGAGAAGGTGCCCCGCAGGGGCGGATGAGGGTACGGGCGCAGCCTCGCGCACCCAACGCAGCGAGTCGCTTCGCGCCGTACCCTCACCCCAACCCCTCTCCCGATGGGAGAGGGGCTAAGCACGCCGCGGCTGTTCCCTTCTCCCGTCGGGATGGGCCCCTTTCGGCGGAAGGTGCCCCGCTTGGCCGAATGAGAGCCCGGCCAGGTGCCCATAGACGGCCACAACAAGGACGCCACCATACCGTGCCGCACTGCGGCGTGAAGTCGCCCGTACCCGCTGGTATGGTCGCGGCACTCGACACCCCACGTCGCGTGGCCGTAACCGTATCTGGCAGCTGGGCCATTCCGACCCGGCGCCGCTTGGGAGGCAGTACATGCGTATGTCCGTGTCCCGCTGCATCGCCCTGTGCGCGATGCTGTTGTTCTCTACCGCTGCGTTCGCCGGCGGCTTCAGCAAGCAGTACCAGACCATCCCGGGTTGGGACGGGACCAAGCTCGGCGCGCTGGTGCTGGTACCGCAGGGGCAGGGCGACGGGCCGTTCCCACTGGTGGTGATGCCGGCCAGCTGGTCGCTGCCCAACCTGGAATACGTGGGCCGCGCCAGCGAACTGGCCAGCAATGGCTACGTGGTGGTCAGCTACACCTCGCGCGGGTTCTGGGATTCGGCCGGGCAGATCGACATCGCCGGGGCGGCGACGGTGGAAGACGTCAGCGCGGTGATCGACTGGGCGCTGGCCAACACCCCGGCCAATGCCAAGGCGATCGGCGTCTCCGGCATTTCCTACGGTGCCGGTACCAGCCTGCTCGCCGCCGCGCGCGATCCGCGGATCAAGGCGGTCGCCGCGCTCAGCGGCTGGGCGGACCTGCAGGCCTCGCTGTACGCGAACGCCACCGTCAGCGAGCAGGGCGTGGCCCTGCTGGTCGCTTCCGGCGCGATCACCGGCCGGCCCGGCCCGGACCTGGCGCAGATCAGCGCGCGGGTCGCGGTCGGCGACTACGACGGCGCGGTGCAGGGCTTCCTGCCCAAGGCCGGCGAGCGCGGCGTGATCAACGAGCTGCAGGCGCTCAACCGCAACCGTCCGGCGGTGCTGCTGGCCAACGCGTTCAACGACGGCCTGTTCCCGCCGAACCAGTACATCGACCTGTACAACCGCCTGACCGTGCCCAAGCACCTGATGTTCAGCCAGGGCGACCACGCCACCGCCGAACTGCCGGGCGCGCTCGGCCTGCCGAACGAGATCTACACCGAGACCACCCGCTGGTTCGACCACTACCTCAAGGGCCAGGCCAACGGCGTGGACAGCGAGCTGCCGGTGCAGCTGTCCACCCTCGGCGGCACCTGGCTGCGCTATGCCGACTGGAACAGCGTGCAGGCCGGTGCGACCCGCTACGGCCTGACCCGCCCCAGCGGCCTGCTGGCGCCCACCGGCACGTTGGCCGGCGCGACCAGCACCGGCTGGAGCCACCGCATCGCCACCGGCGTGCCGACCCTGGCCGATTCGGGCGTGTTGCTGGTCAGCGGCCTGCTGCAGGGCCTGGGCGCGCCGGTCACCACCTCGATCCCGCTGGTGACCCGCAGTGGCGCCGCGGTCTGGGCCGGCCCGGCGTATGCCAGCACCAAGCGCTTGGCCGGCAGCCCGTCGCTGCGCGTGACCGTGACCCCGAGCCAGGCCAACGTGTCGCTGTTCGCCTACCTCTACAGCATGGATGGCCTGGGTGTGGGAAAACTGCTCAGCCATGCGCCGTATTCGCTGCGCAACGCGACCCCGGGCGTGGCGACCACGATCGATCTGCCGCTGCAGGCGACCGCCGCCGAGATCCCGGCCGGCAATCGCCTGGTGCTGGTGGTGGACACCACCGATCCGCGTTACACCTCGGCCAGCCGCTTCGGCGGCAGCGTCAGCTTCAGTTCGCCAGCGGCGGCGCCGTCGAGCCTGAGCGTGCCGCTGCACTGAAGTTGCGGGTGACGGAAAGGCCGGCGCGATGCCGGCCTTTCCTGTATGTGGCCGCCAGCCCGTGGCGGAAATTACGCGGAATTTACGCCGCGACCGGCGTCGGCCGATAGCGACTTTACGGCCCCGCGCCGGAACATGACCAGGTCGGCGGAACGGTTCCGCCCTGGACCTCACGTCATGCGTTCCCCGCTTCCCCGCATCGCCCGCCGGCCCATGTCGCGCGGCGCGCTCGCGCTTTCCCTGCTTGCCTGCGCGGCATCGGCGCACGCCGCCAGCGTCAGTGGCAACGCCACGCTGACCAGCGACTATGTCTGGCGCGGCAGCACCCAGAGCGACGGCGATCCCGCCGTGCAGGCCGGCCTGGCCCTGGCCGCCAACAACGGCGCGTACGCGTCGCTGTGGGCCTCGTCGATCACGTTCGACAGCACACCGCACGCCAGCACCGAGGTCGATGGCGTGCTCGGCTGGCGCGGCCAGTGGACGCCGGACTGGGCCTGGGACGCGAACCTGACCCGCTACCACTACCCCTCGGCGGCCGCGCTGAACTGGACCGAGCTGGGCGCGACCGTGACCTGGAAGCAGCGCGTGTGGGCGCAGCTCGGCTGGTCCGACGACGCGCTGGCCAGCGACAGCACCGGCACCTATGCGCAGCTCGGCGCGCGCTACCCGTTCAACGAACGCTTCCGCATCGAGGCGGCGGTGGGCCATTACTGGCTCGCCCGCGGCTACGCCGACAGCTACAGCCATGGCCTGGTCAGCGCGGTGTTCGCCCTGCCCAGCGGCCGCGAGGGCGGCCCCGGGCTGGAGCTGCGGCTGACCGCGCACGACAGTGACCGCGCCGCCGAGCGGCTGTTCCCCGGCATGGCCGGCGCGCGCGTCGAAGCCGCGCTGCAAGCCACGTTCTGATTCCCTAGGAGAGATGACATGCCGACCTGGCTATCGCTGATCTGCGGCGTGGCGGTGATCGTTGCCGCCGGCTACCTGCTGTACGTGATTCTGCGTCCCGAAGACTTCTGAGCCGAGACCGCCGACATGATCGATACATTGCTTGTCTATGCGCTGGCGCTGCTGCTCGGCTGGCCGCTCGGGCTGTACCTGGCCAAGGTGATGCGCGGCGCGCCGATGCGCGGCGACGCGCTGTTCGGCTGGATCGAGCGGCCGCTGTATCGGCTGCTCGGCACCGATCCGGCGCAGGGCATGAGCTGGCGCGGCTACGCTGCCGCGTTCCTGGCCAGCAACCTGGTGCTGGGCGTGCTGGTGTTCGCGCTGTTCGTCACCCAGGCCTGGCTGCCGCTGAATCCCGACGCGGTGCCGAACATGCGCTGGGACACCGCGCTGCACACCATGGTCTCGTTCCTGACCAACACCAACCAGCAGCACTACTCCGGCCAGGCGCAGCTGTCGTACCTGTCGCAGGCGGTGGGCGTGGTCGGATTGCAGTTCGTCACCCCGATGATGGGCCTGGCGCTGGTGGTGGCGACGTTGCGTGCATTGTTCGGTGGGCGAACGGCCGCAGCGAACGGCGGTTCGCAGACTGCGACGCTCAGCGTCGACGAGGCCGACGTCGGCAACTACTGGGCCGACGTGATCCGGCCGACGCTGCGCTTCCTGCTGCCGCTGTGCCTGCTGTGGACCGTGCTGCTGACCCAGCAGGGCGTGCCGTCGACGCTGGCTGCCGGTCCGGTGGCGACACCACTGGACGCCAGCGCCGGCATGGCCACGCAGAAGATCCCGCTCGGCCCGGTCGCGGCGATGGTGGCGATCAAGCAGCTCGGCACCAACGGCGGTGGCTGGTACGGCCCCAACAGCGCGATGGCGCTGGAGAACCCGACCCCGTTCTCCAATCTGCTGGAAATGCTGGCGATCGTGCTGATCCCGGTCGCGATCGCGTTCATGGTCGGGCCGTTCACCGGGCGCCGCAAATTCACCGCGCTGGTGTTCGGCAGCATGCTGGCGATGTCGCTGGCCTCCACCGCGGTGGCGGTGTGGTCCGAAGGCCATTCGGCCAGCACCGCGAGCGCGGCGCTGATGGAAGGCAAGGAAGTGCGCTTCGGCGCCGATGCGTCGGCAGCATGGTCGGCGCTGACCACGCAGACCTCCAACGGCTCGGTCAACGCGATGCACGATTCGCTGGCGCCGCTGACCGGCGGCGTGGCCATGGTCGACATGCTGGTCAACGCGATCTGGGGCGGCATCGGCTGCGGCCTGCAGCAGTTCCTGGTGTACCTGCTGCTGAGCGTGTTCCTGGCCGGGCTGATGACCGGGCGCACGCCGGAACTGTTCGGCCGCAAGATCGAGGCCGGCGAAGTGCGCCTGCTGGCCTTGTTGGTGCTGCTGCAGCCGCTGGTGCTGCTCGGCTTCACCGCGCTGACCCTGGTCATGCCGGCGGCGATCACCGCCACCTCCAATCCCGGCTTCCACGGCATCAGCCAGGTGTTCTACGAGTACACCTCGGCGTTCGCCAACAACGGCTCGGGCTTCGAAGGCCTCGGCGACGGCATCCCCTGGTGGAACCTGACCTGCACGCTGGTGCTGATCCTGGGCCGCTATCCGGCGCTGATCGTGCCGCTGGTCGTGGCCGCGCAGATGGCGCGCAAGCGCGTGGCGCCGGAAACCGGCGGCAGCCTGCAGGTGGAAACGCCGACTTTCGCGCTGACCCTGATCGCGGTCATCGCGGTCCTGACCGTTCTGCAATTCACGCCGGCACTGGTGTTGGGCCCGATCGCCGATCACCTGACGCTTGCCGCGCACTGAGACCACGACCATGAGCACTCCGCTTCCGCAAGCTTCTTCCTCGGTCCACAAGCCCGGTCTGCTCGACGGCCCCGCGCTGCGTGCGGCGCTGCGCGCCAGCGTGCTGAAACTCTCGCCGCGCCATCTGCTCGGCAGCCCGGTGATGGCGGTGGTGTTCGCCGGCACCTTGCTGTCGGCCCTGATCACCGCGGCCGGGCAGGGCGCGCCCGGCTTCGGCTGGGCGGTGACCGCGATCCTGCTGCTCACCGTGCTGTTCGGCAATTTCGCCGAAGCGGTGGCCGAGGCGCGCGGCCGCGGCCAGGCCGCTTCGCTGCGGCGCGCGCGCAAGGACCTGGTGGCGCGCCGGGTGAGCAGCGCGCAACTGGATGGCGAAACCAGCATTCCCGCCGCCGAGCTGAAGCCCGGCGACCTGGTGGTGATTTCCGCCGGAGAGCTCATTCCGGCCGACGGCGAGATCGTGCACGGCGTGGCCACCATCAACGAGGCCGCGGTCACCGGCGAATCGGCGCCGGTGCTGCGCGAGGCCGGCACCGACCGTTCCGGCGTGATCGGCGGCACCAAGGTGCTGTCCGACGAGATCGTGGTGAAGGTCACCGCCGAGCCGGGCCACAGCTTCCTGGACCGCATGATCGCGCTGGTCGAAGGCGCCAACCGGCAGAAGACCCCGAACGAGATCGCGCTGACCATGCTGCTGGCGGCGATGACCCTGACCTTCCTGATCGTGGTTGCCACCTTGCCGGTGATCGCCGGCTTCGTCGGCGTGCGCATCGACCCGCTGCTGCTGATCGCACTGCTGGTGTGCCTGATCCCGACCACCATCGGCGGGCTGTTGCCGGCGATCGGCATCGCCGGCATGAACCGCGCGCTGTCGGCGAATGTGCTGGCCAAGTCGGGCAAGGCGGTGGAGGTGGCCGGCGACGTCGATGTGCTGCTGCTCGACAAGACCGGCACCATCACCTACGGCGACCGCCAGGCCACCGCGTTCCATGCGCTCAGCGGCGTCGATGCGGCGCAGCTGCGCGAGGCGGCGATGCTGTCCTCGCTGGCCGACCCGACCCCGGAAGGCAAGTCGATCGTGCGCCTGGCGCGCGAGCAGGGCCTGCCGCCGGCCGACCCGGACGGCGCCAGCTTCGTCGCCTTCACCGCGCAGACGCGCATGTCCGGTGTCGACCTGCCCGCGCAGGGGCCACACCCGCCGCGTTCGATCCGCAAGGGCGCGGCCGATGCGCTGATCCGCCACGTCACCGCGCTGGGCGGGCAGGTGCCGGCGGAACTGAAGGGGCGCGTGGAACAGGTCGCACGCAGCGGCGCCACGCCGCTGGTGGTGGCCGAGGGCCGGCATGTGCTCGGCGTGGTCGAGCTGTCGGACGTGGTCAAGCACGGCGTGCGCGAGAAGTTCGCGCGGCTGCGCGCGATGGGCGTCAAGACGGTGATGATCACCGGCGACAACCCGCTCACCGCCGCGGCGATCGCCGCCGAGGCCGGCGTCGACGACTACATCGCCGAGGCCACGCCGGAAGACAAGCTCGCGCGCATCCGTGCCGAGCAGGCCGGCGGGCGGCTGGTGGCGATGGTCGGCGACGGCACCAACGATGCGCCGGCGCTGGCCCAGGCCGACGTCGGCCTGGCGATGAACTCGGGCACGCAGGCGGCCAAGGAAGCCGGCAACATGGTCGATCTGGATTCGGATCCGGCCAAGCTGCTGGCGGTGGTGGAAGTGGGCAAGCAGCAGCTGATCACCCGCGGCGCGCTGACCACCTTCTCGCTGGCCAACGACGTGTCCAAGTATTTCGCGATCCTGCCGGCGCTGTTCGCCGCCTCGATCCCGCAGATGGCCGCGCTGAACGTGATGCGCCTGTCCAGCCCCACCCATGCGGTGCTGGCGGCGTTGATCTTCAACGCGCTGGTGATTCCGGCGCTGATCCCGCTGGCGCTGCGCGGCGTGCGCTTCACCCCGGCCACGGCGACCTCGCTGCTGCGCCGGAACATGCTGATCTACGGCGTCGGCGGCGTGCTGCTGCCGTTCGTCGGGATCAAGCTGATCGACCTGCTGCTGGTGGCGCTGGGCTGAGCCCGGCGCCGATCTTCCGCTTCCTTCCGGATCTCCTGCGATGAACGTTTCCCCGGTTTCTCCTTCCTGTCGCGAACCGCTGCGCTGGCGCGCGGCGGTGCTGCTGCCGCTGCTGGTGCTGGGCGCCGCGGCGCTGTACTCGCTGCTCGCTACCCTGTTCGCCGGCGCGCTGTTCCCGGCGCAGGCCAACGGCAGCCTGCTGCAACGCGACGGCCGCGTGCTCGGCTCGGCGCTGGTCGCGCAGCCGTTCGCCGCGCCCGGTTACTTCCAGCCGCGTCCGTCGGCGGCCAAGTTCGATCCGATGGCCGCGGCCGGCAGCAACCAGGCGCGCAGCAATCCCGAACTGCAGCAGCGCATCGCCGACGCGCGCACGGCATTGGCCGCGCGCGACGGCGTGACCCCGGCGCAGGTGCTGGACGACCTGCTCACCCAATCCGGCAGCGGCCTGGATCCGGACATCAGCGTGGCCGCCGCGCAGCAACAGGTGGCGCGCGTGGCCAAGGCCCGCGAGCTGCCGGTCGCGACCGTCGCCGCGCTGGTCGCCGCGCAGGTGCAGCCGCGCCAGTTCGGCGTGCTCGGCCAGCCGCGGGTGAATGTGTTGGCGTTGAACCTGGCGTTGGATGGAGCCGGGACTCGGGACTCGGGACCCGGGACTCGGGAAAATCAAGAACAAAAGCAATAAGCCCACGGCCCGCGCTGTACGCTCTGCGAATCCCAATTCACGAATCCCGAATCCCGGCTCCTCAATGCCCGATCCCCGCACCCAACAGGCCGACGCCTTGATCGGCGCGCTCCAGCGCGAGCGCGGCGGGCGGCTGACCGTGTTCCTGGGCGCGGCGCCGGGCGTCGGCAAGACCTACGCGATGCTGTCGCGCGCGCGGCAGCTGCAGCAGCAGGGCAGCGAGGTGGTGGTCGGGGTGGTCGAGACCCATGGCCGCGCCGAGACCGCGGCGCTGCTCGACGGATTGACCGTGCAGCCGCGGCGGCGCGTGGAGTACCGCGGCCGCACGCTTGAGGAAATGGACCTGGACGCGCTGCTGGCACGGCGCCCGCCGCTGGTGCTGGTCGACGAACTGGCCCACCGCAACGCGCCCGGCAGCCGCCACGAGCGGCGCTGGCAGGACGTGCAGGAACTGCTCGACGCCGGCATCGACGTCTACAGCACGGTCAACATCCAGCACCTGGAAAGCCTCAACGACGTGGTCCACCGCATCACCGGCATCCGCGTCGGCGAGACCGTGCCCGATGCGATCTTCGACCGGCTGCGCGACATCGTGCTGGTCGACCTGCCGCCGCGCGAACTGATCGAACGCCTGCAGCAAGGCAAGGTCTATCTGCCCGAGCAGGCGGGGCAGGCGCTGCAGGCCTTCTTCTCGCCGTCCAACCTTGCCGCGCTGCGCGAACTGGCGATGCAGACCGCGGCCGACCGCGTCGACAACGACCTGCGCGACGTGCAGGCCGCGCAGGGCCGCACCGGCGTGGCGCTGCGGCGGCGGGTGCTGGTGGCGATCGACGGGCGCGGCCAGTCCGATTACCTGGTGCGGGTGGCGCGGCGCCTGGCCGAGCGCCGCGGCGCGCCATGGAGCGTGGTCACTGTGCAGACCCAGGCGCAGCCGGAAGAAGCGTGGCAGCTGGAGATCGATCGCGCCTTCGCGCTGGCGCGCAGGCTCGGCGGCGACGCGGCGCTGCTGCACGGCGCCAGCGTGGCCGATGCGCTGCTCGACCATGCCGCGCACAACGGCGTGTCCACGCTGCTGCTCGGCCGCACCCGCGAGCGGCCGCTGGCGCGGATGATCAACCGCACCCTGACCCAGCAACTGCTGCAGCGCGGCGCGCACTACGAGCTGGTCATCATCAGCTCGCCGGAAGCGCGCGCACGCGCGCGGCGGCGCTGGCGCAGTCCCGGCCACTGGCTGTCGCGCGACGACCTGGCGTTCGCCACCGTCGCGTCGCTGCTGGCGGTGGCGGTGGCCTGGATCGCCGAACGCTGGGTCGGCATCGACGACCTGTCGATGGTGTTCATCGTCGCGGTGGTGATGGTCGCGGCGAAGACGCGCATGGCCGCGGCGGTGCTGTCGGCGCTGCTGAGTTTCTTCGCCTACAACTTCTTCTTCATCGAACCGCGCTACACGCTGCACATCGGCGCGCGCCAGGGCCTGGTCACGGTGCTGCTGTTCCTGGTCGCGGCGCTGGTCGCCGGGCGGCTGGCGTCGCGGCTGCGCATGCAGGTGCTGGCGCTGCGCGCGGCGAACGCGCAGACCACCGCGCTGCAGCGGCTGGGCCGCGAACTGACCAGCGCCGCCGACCTGGGCCAGGTGCTGGAGGCCGGGCGTCGCGCACTGGCCGCCACGCTGGAAGCAGAAGCGTGGGTGCGGCTGCAGCCGCTGGAGGCGGCGCACGCCGCCGCGCAGGACGGCGCGCACGACTACGCGCCGTCGATGGCGGCGGTGGACCGCAGCGCCGCCGACTGGGCGCAGCGCCACGGCCAGGCCACCGGCCGCTTCACCGACACCCTGGCCGGCGCCAGCTGGTGGTTCCTGCCGGTGCGTCACGAACGCGGCGCGATCGGCGTGGTCGGGCTGAAGTTCGCTGCCGGCGTGCAGCGCCCCGGACTGGAGCAGCAGCGCCTGGCCGAGGCCATGGTCGAGGACATCGGCCAGGCCGCGCTGCGCACGCGGCTGGTCGCCGACCTGGAAAGCGCGCGGGTCAGCGGCGAGACCGAGCGCCTGCGCTCGGCGCTGCTGTCCTCGGTGTCGCACGACCTGCGCTCGCCGCTGGCGGCGATGATCGGCGCCGCCAGCAGCCTGTCCAGCTATGGCCAGGCGATGGACGCCGACGACCGCCGCAGCCTGCTGGAGACGATCCAGCTGGAAGGCGAGCGCCTGGACCGCTACATCCAGAACCTGCTCGACATGACCCGGCTCGGCCACACCGGGCTGACCTTGAACCGCGACTGGATCGGCGTGGACGAGCTGATCGGCTCGGCCGCGCGGCGGCTGCAGCGCTACCAGCCGCAGGTGCGGCTGGACATCGCGCTGGCGGCGGACCTGCCGACGCTGTGGGTGCACCCGGCGCTGGTCGAGCAGGCGATCTTCAACGTGCTGGAGAACGCGGCGAAGTTTTCGCCGCAGGACGAGGCGATCCGCGTCGCCGCGGCGATGGTCGACGGACGCCTGCGCATCGATATCGGCGACCGCGGCCCGGGCATTCCCGAGGACGAGCGCGCGCGCATCTTCGACATGTTCTACAGCGTCGAGCGCGGCGACCGCGGCCGCCACGGCACCGGCCTGGGCCTGACCATCTGCCAGGGCATGATCGGCGCGCACGGCGGCAGCGTCGAGGCGCTGCCCGGCGCCGATGGCCGCGGCACCACGATCCGCATTACCCTGCCGTTGATCGAACCCGCCGCCCCGCCGCCCCGCCCCGATGCCGACTGACTCCCACGCCGATCCGATTCCGCCGCCGCGCGTGCTGGTCATCGATGACGAGCCGCAGATCCGGCGCTTCCTGGACATCAGCCTGCGCGCGCAGGGCTACCGTGTGCTGCAGGCGGCCACCGGCGGCGACGGCCTGGCGCAGCTGGCCGCGCACGGCGCCGAACTGGTGGTGCTCGACGTCGGCCTGCCCGACCAGGACGGACACAGCGTGCTGCGCGAACTGCGCCAGTGGTCCACGGTGCCGGTGATCATGCTCACCGTGCGCGCCGGCGAAACGGAGAAGGTGCAGGCGCTGGATGCCGGCGCCAACGACTACGTGACCAAGCCGTTCGGCGTGCAGGAACTGATGGCGCGGATCCGCGTGCTGCTGCGCATGCAACCGGCCGCCGGCGAAGCCGAGCCGGTGTTCGACGACGGCCACCTGCACATCCACCTGGGCCTGCGCGAGGTGCGCCTGGATGGCGAGCCCTTGCCGCTGAGCCGCAAGGAATACGCGTTGCTGGCGCTGCTGCTGCGCCACAGCGGGCGTGTGCTCACCCAGCCGCAACTGCTGCGCGAAGTGTGGGGGCCGACGCATCAGGAGGACACCCATTATCTGCGCATCCTGGTCGGCAAGCTGCGGCAGAAGCTTGGCGACAGCGCGGTGGCGCCGCGCTACATCGCTACGGAGCCGGGTGTGGGGTTGCGTTTCATCGGGGTGCAGAGCAATCCTGAGTTTCGTTGATGTCTGGGTGCGGCGATATCGCGTGCGTCGCTATAGTTGCGCCGATAAGCGCTGCCGCGACTGGATGGCTCATGGATCAGGCCGGCACGCTCCAGTGCTTGATCATGGTTGCTGACAGGTAGCGTAGTGTTCAAAGCATTTCACGCCCTGCGGGCGCGAGTCACTTTTCTTTGCTTGTGCAAAGAAAAGTAACCAAAAGAAAGCACACCCGTCCTCGCGCCTTCCGCGCTGCGCGCTCCAGGTCCGCGGGCGCGGCGGGGATTCGCGGAAGGGGCTCCTGCCCCTGCCGCGAACGACGCGCATCCATGCGCGTCGCCCTTCGGGTTTTTCCCCGCCACGCCCGCCGCTGCGGAAGGGACCCGGTAAGTCAAACGCCAATTCAAAGTCACGAGCAACAGCAACAGCAACAGCAACAGCAACAGCAACAGCAACAGCAAACGGCGATAGCAAACGGCGATAGCAACGGCAACGTCGGCACGGCGGTTGATCGGGTGATGGGGCGCGCAGACAGGCGGTGGCAGCGGCTCCGATCAGAAATACCAGTTGCGGGCTTTTTTTGGACATGCAAGTTGTACTTCCTTGCGAGTCTCGAGTCTCGAGTCTCGAGTCCGAGTCCCGCTATCTGTTCGGCAACACCTCCCTCGGATTGAGAATGCCGTCCGGGTCCAGCGCGCGCTTCACCGCGCTTGCGTCCAGCGTCGCCGCGTCGAAGGCCTGCGCCATGTGGTCGCGCTTGGCCGCGCCGGTGCCTGCGTTCGCCCGACAGCGTGCCGTCCCAGCAGTGCGAACATGCGCGGCTTGCATCTGCGCGTGGTGCTGGCGCGTGCTGGTGCCGACGTGCAGGTTGCCGGGTCAGCGCACGGGTGCTGCCGGACGCGTATCGCCGGTGTCGCGCAATGCGGCATCCAGGAACGCCGTGGTCCGCGTCCAGCTGTCCGCGCGCGCTTCGGTCAGTCCTGACGGCGTACCGCCGCCGAAGCCGATGTCTTCCTGCAGCGTGGTCTCGGTCGGCGCCAGGCCGAAGGCGAAATGTCCGCCCTGTGGGTATTGCAGCACGCTGACCTGGTGGGCGAACTGGCGCCGCCGCAGCCGCTCGGCGATCGCATCGGCCATCTGTGCGGACGGCCACACCTGGTCCTGCGTGCTGGCGATCAGCAGCACCGGGCCCTGGATGCGTTCGACCGGGATCCTGGCAGCGCTGTCGGCGGCGACCGCCTTGCCGCTGTGCGTGTAGAGATCGAGCAGGCCCTTGCAATCGGGACAGGGCGCGAAGGGCACGTAGGCCAGTGGCGTGCCGGCCAAGGTCCACGAGCTGGCCGCTGCGCCGCCGCTGCGGTCGATGCCCTGCCAGACCACGTCCGGTGGCGATGCGGCGACCACCGCAGCGATGCGCGCATCGTGCGCAGCCAGCGTCAGTGCGGCTTCGGCGCCCTTGGACAATCCCAGCACGGCGATCCGCGGCGGCGCTGCCGGGCCTTGCTGCGCCAGGTAGTCGACGCCGGCCTGCAGCCGTTCCAGCGGGATCGCACTGAGTTGCGACGGCAGGCCGGGCCCATTGAAGTAACTCTGTGCGAGCGCGACGTAGCCCTGCTCGGCCAGGCGCCTGGCGATGCGCTTGGCCCAGGCGCGTCCGCCTTCCGCGCCGCCCAATACCAGCACCGCCGGGTGCGCCGCGGTGTCCTCGGGGGTGTACAGCGTGGCGGAGAGCGTCGCGGTTTCGATCGAGCGCTCGGCGATCGGCTGCGCCGTCGCGACGCCGCAGCCGGCCAGCCATGCAAAGGCGGCCGCGAGGCCGAATCTGATCGTCATGAAGCGCCGTTCCTGGGGTGGGCGCTCGGGTCGCGGCACGGATGCGCCGCACGTCCCCGTTCGCATCGCGGCACTATCGTGCATTCATGCCTCGGTCGCATGGCCGGATGGTCATGCCTTGAGGCTGGCGAGGCGACGTCGACCGCGCAGGCGCTGCCGACAACGCGAGCCGTGGCTGACGACTGGGCGTCTCCCGCAAACGTGGCTAGGGTTGGCCGGTCCCGTGTGCCACAGGATGGTTCAGCCTCGACAGGTTACGACGTTGTCAGCCTTTTCCGCTTCGTTCGTCGCGGCTGAAGCCGCTCCTACAAAAAGTGGTCGCCGGTTGCCTGCACGCGGCATCAGGCCGATTCTTGCGAGTCCCGAGTCCCGAGTCCCGAGTCCCGCTCACGCCTCCGGCAACACCTTGCCCGGATTGAGGATGCCGTCCGGGTCCAGCGCGCGCTTCACCGCGCGCATCGCGTCCAGCGTCGCCGCATCGAAGGCCTGCGCCATGTAGTCGCGCTTGGCCACGCCGATGCCGTGCTCGCCCGACAGCGTGCCTTCCAGCGCCAGCACCAGTGCGAACAGCCGCGGCAGTGCGGCGTGCGCACGCGCGGTCTCGGCGGCATCGTCCGGTTCGTACATGATGTTGACGTGCAGGTTGCCGTTGCCGGCGTGGCCGAAGGCGACGATCGGCAGGTCGAATTCCGTCGCCAGCGCTTCCACCCCGGCCACCAGTTCGGGGATGCACGACACCGGCACCACCACGTCTTCGTTGATCTTGCCCGGCTTGATCGTGCGCAGCGCCGGCGACAGCGCGCGGCGCGCGGCCCACAGGCGGTCGCGCGCGGCGCCGTCGGTGGCCACGTCCAGCGACAGCAGGCCGTCGCCTTCGGCCGCCGCGCCCAGCGCCTGCAATGCATAGGGCAGGGTGTCGTGGTCGCCGTCGGCTTCGATCAGCAGCATCGCGCCGGCCTCGGGCACGTCGCTGCCGTTGCGGCGCAGCAGCGCGATCGCGCTGCGGTCCATGAATTCCAGCATCGCCGGCGTGGTCGGCTGCGCCATCAGCCGCGACACCGCCGCCGCGGCGCTGGCGGCATCGCGGTAGAACGCGCGCAGTCCGGCCTGCGCCAGCGGCCGCGGCGACAGCTTCAGCGTGGCCTCCACGATCAGCGCCAGGGTGCCTTCGCTGCCGACCAGCAGATGGGTCAGGTCGTAGCCGGTGGCGTCCTTGGTGTAGGCGCCGCCGCAGCGGATCAGTTCGCCGGTGCCGGTCACCGCGACCACGCCGAGCACGTTGTCGCGGGTGGCGCCGTACTTCACCGCGCGCGGGCCGCCGGCATTGGTCGACAGGTTGCCGCCGATGCTGCAGATCTCGGCGCTGGACGGATCCGGCGGCCAGAACAGGCCGTGCGGCGCCAGCGCCTGCTGCAGGTCGCCGTTGAGCACGCCCGGTTCGACCACCGCGCAGCGGTCCTGCGGGCGCAGCTGCACGATGCGGTTCATGCGCGCGAACGACAGCACCACGCCGCCGCCGAACGGCACCGCGGCGCCGGCGGTGCCGGTGCCGGCGCCGCGCGCGACGATCGGCACGCGATGCGCGCGGCAGGCGCGCACGATCGCCTGCACCTGCTCGCGGGTCTGCGGCAGCGCCACCGCGTCGGCCAGCGCCCAGCGCCGCGAATCGTCCTCGCCGTAGCTGCGGCGGCTGGCGTCGTCGGTGCGCCAGCCGTCGGCGCCGAGCAGTGCGGCGAGGGTATCGGTCAGGGCGGCGGGCAAGGGCGTGGTCATGGTGGCGAACGCGGTGCGGGAGAGGAGGGCGGCTGCAGCAGTTTCCAGGCGCCGACCGCCGCCGCCAGCGGCAGCCACACCCAACGCAGTTCCGACAGCAGGGTGGCGACGCCGCGCGCGCCGAAGAAGCCGTTGGCGAACGGCGACACCCGGATCGGCCGCCACGGCGCGAACCAGCGCTGCTCGCTCCACGGCCAGGCCAGCGCGACGCCGAGCCCGCCGGAGGTCATGGCGTCGAGCAGTGGATGCGAGACGGTGCAGATGAACATCCACGTCGCGGCCTGCAGCGCGCCGGCGCGCAACGGTCGGTGCAGCAGCGCGCCGAGCACGCCCAGCAACGCGGCGAACAGCAGCGAGTGGCTGGCGCCGCGATGGCCGAACGCATCGGCGTAGGGAATGTGCAGGGCGAACGCGAGCACGTCCAGGTCCGGCAGCATCGACGCGGCGATGCCGGCGCCGAGCAGGCGCCCGGAGATGCGTCCGCGGTCGGCGGCGGCCCACAGCGCCAGCGGCACCGCGGCGTGGGTGAAGATGCTGGGCATGTTAGCAGTCGTCGGCGCGGAATGCGTCGCGCAGCCAGGTCAGCCGCGGCGGTTCGCCGTCGGCTTCGACCACATCGAAGCGGCACGGCCAGTTCGCGTAGCGCGGGTGCGCGGCCAGGAACAGCTGCGCGGCCAGCACCAGCCGGCGGCGCTTGCGCAGGTCGACCGAGGCGGCGCCGCCGCCGAATGCGTCGGTGCGCCGGTAGCGCACCTCGACGAACACCAGGCACTGCGCCTGCTGCATCACCAGGTCCAGTTCGCCGCCGCGATAGCGCACGTTCGCGGCGATCAGTTGCAGCCCGGCGCGCTCCAGTTCGGCGCGCGCCGCCGCTTCCACGTCGTTGCCGCGTTGCCGGCGGTCAACGCCCATCGGGCAGCGGCGTCGCGCGTCCGCCGCTGAAGGTGGACCAGGCCGGGGTGCGCAGGATGTTGCCGAAGCCGTCCAGGTGCAGCACGCCGGTGGCGCCGCGCAGGTTGGCTTCGGCGCCGGTTGCGAGCTTTTCCAGGTAGGCGCTGATCTGCCAGGCATCGTAGCCGAACGCGAACAGGCGCCCGGCCGGGCCGCGCGCGGTCGGCAGGGCCTCGGCCACGCTGGTCGCCGCCGGCAGGCCGCCGACGCCGCGCACGTTCCACAGTTCGCTCGGGTAGGCGATGCCGTCCAGCACCAGGTCGTCCTCCGCCTTGCCGGTGCCCAGCACCAGCTGCGAGGTCGCGACCCGGCTCTTGCCGGCGAAACCGGCCAGCGCCAGCTGCGGCGCCAGCGCGCGCGCGGTGCCGCCCTTGACCGCCAGGAACACCGCGTCGGCGGCGCCGGCATTGCGCAACTGCGCGCCGACATCGCCCGGCGCCTCGGCCACGCTGACGCTGGCCACGACCTTGCCGCCGCGCTCGCTGAAGCGTTCGCGGAACGCGGCCACCGCACGGCGGCCGTTGTCGTCGTTGCTGCCGATCACCAGCGCGTTGCGGCGCTCGTGCGCCAGCAGGTATTCGGCGGCGGCGATGCCGTCGTCTTCCGGCGCCAGCGAGAAGCCGGCGCTGCCGGCGGGCGGCGCGGCGGTGCCGCGGTTCAGCGCCAGCAGCGGCACCGGCAGCGCGTCGCGCGCGAACAGCGCGCTGACCTCGTCGCGGCCGAGCGGGCCGACCACGAAGTCGGCGCCGCCATCGATCGCCTTCTGGTAGGCGGCCAGCGCGCCGGCGGCGGTGCCGGTGGTGTCGATGAAGTTGATCTCCGGGCGACGCCGGGTCTCGCCGTAATAGCCGGCGAGCAGGCCGTCGCGCACCGGCGCGGCCGCGGTGGCCAGGCTGCCGCTCAGCGGCAGTAGCACCGCCAGCTTGGCCGGCGGGCGATAGCCGTCGCGCTCGGCGGGGGGGCGCTTGCTGGTGTCGAAGCCCCATTGCGCGCCGCGGTCGAACGGGCGCGGCAGCGGCAGGCCGCGGCTGATCAGCGCGCGCCCGGCGAAGTTGTACAGCGGGTCGCCGGCCGGCAGCGCGGCGGCGCGGGCCTGCAGCGTGGCGTCGTTCAAGGCGGCCAGCAGGCGCACGATGGCGCGCTGGTTGTCGGTGCGCGCCTGGCCGGTCAGACCGATATCGGCGCGGGCGCGTTCGTCCAGCGCCGCGTTGCCGTCGCCGGTGCCTTCCAGCGCCTGCGCGCGGGCCAGGTGCCAGCGTGCGCGCAGGTTCTGCGGCACCGCCTGCGGATCGCTGCCCAGCGCCTGCAGCGCCTGCGCCGGTTGACGGTCGACCAGCGCCAGTTCGGCGTTGACCAGGGCCAGCCGCACCTTGCTCAGGCCCGACAGCTGGCGCGGCTGCACCTGCGCCACCAGGCTGCGCGCGCGCGCGACGTCGCCGGCCTCGTACCAGGCGAAGGCGGCGTCGGCCAGCAACTGGTTGCGCTCGCTGCCGGTGGCGCCGGCTGCCTGCGCTTCCAACTGCTGCGCCGCTTCCCGCGGCTTGCCCTGGTCCAGCAGCGCCAGCGCCGCGGACTGGGCCGGCGACGCGCTCTGGGTGACGCTGGTGGTGGCGCAGCCGGCGAACAGCAGCGCCAGCAGCGACAGGGCGGAAATCCTTGCGAATCGCTTGTTCATTTCTGGTCCATTCGGCAGGGCACGCCGGGGCGCGCCGGGGAAAACCGCTACGATTCTACCCTTGACCATGGAAAGCCGTAGATGAGCGCCCAGCCCGGAACCCTGCACGTCGTCGCCACGCCGATCGGCAACCTCGCCGACCTGACGCCGCGCGCGCAGGAGGTGCTGCGCGCGGTCGCTGCGATCTGCGCCGAGGACACCCGCCGCAGCGGCCAGCTGTTGGCGCATTTCGGCATCGACAAGCCGCTGTTGGCGCTGCACGAGCACAACGAAGAGGCGCTGGCGCAGCGCATCGTCGCGCGCCTGCTCGGCGGCGACTCGCTGGCCCTGGTCAGCGACGCCGGCACTCCGCTGGTCAGCGACCCGGGCTACCGGCTGGTGCGCGCGGCGCGCGAGGCCGGGGTGCGGGTCAGCCCGGTGCCCGGCGCCTGCGCGGCGATCGCCGCGCTCAGCGTGGCCGGCCTGCCCAGCGACCGCTTCAGCTTCGAAGGCTTCCTGCCGGCCAAGGCCTCCGCCCGCCGCGAGCGCCTGGCACGCCTGGCCGGCGAGCCGCGCACGCTGGTGTTCTACGAGTCCTCGCATCGCATCGTCGAATCCCTGGCCGACTGCCGCGCCGCGTTCGGCGACGCGCGCCCGGCGGTGCTGGCGCGCGAACTGACCAAGCTGTTCGAGACCGTGCTCGACGGCAGCCTGGCCGAGCTGCAGGCGCGGGTGGAAGCCGACGACAACCAGCGCAAGGGCGAGTTCGTGCTGATCGTGCAGGGCGCCGGCGACGATGCCGACGCGCAACTGGCCGAAGGCCGCCGCGTCTACGCCACGCTGAGCGAACACCTGCCGCCGTCCACCGCCGCCAAGCTGGCCGCGGAAATCACCGGCGCGCCGCGCAAGGCGTTGTATGGGGGCTGAGGCGGACGCAATACCGCGCGCATGCCGGCTGACCTGCCGCGTGCGATCGCCAACCTGCCGCTCCCAGCCAATGCGTTGTCAGGCGACTGCCGGGTATCGGAACCCTGCTTGTTCGGCTTCCCATCCCAGCATCGCCAACCCGATGCTCTTGGGAACGGGCTTCTCGCCGCTTCGGTAGTAAGCCAGCATGCGCCGGCTCAGCACGGCGAGGTCAATGCTTCCGAGCCCGAGCGCCTGCCGGGGGATCGTAAAACTTGGAAAACTTAAAGTGGCGGAGCCGGCCGATAAGCCGGGTTCTGTCGTGGACAGTCATTCTTCTAGGCGCCGCGTCACCGCGGCGCTCGAGCAACCTACCCGGACCCGACGCGGGCAGCGCCATGAGGTCCCTATTTGGTCTTGCTCCAGGTGGGGTTTGCCGTACCGGTCCGTTACCGGACTCGCGGTGCGCTCTTACCGCACCATTTCACCCTTACCGGTCTGCTTGCGCAGACTTAGGCGGTATCTTTCTGTTGCACTGATCCGTCGGCTCGCGCCGCCCAGGCGTTACCTGGCACCTTGCCCTATGGAGCCCGGACTTTCCTCGGCACCCTTTGCATCGAAATGCACCGGATGACGCGACTGTCTGGCCGACTCCGCCATGGGTATTGTCGCATGTGCGGCGCCGTCGCGCCGCACGGGATCGGATGCCGGAAAAAGCGACGGGAGCGACGCGCCTCAGCTTTTGCTTTGCTCTTATCGGGTCCCGAGTCCCGAGTCCCCGGTCCCGAGCCCTTCCAGTCGCGTCTCCCCCAAAAACACCCCATCGGCACCGAAGCGGCGCTCGTGGATCCAGCAGTGTCCGTCGCGGTCCACCGCCACGATGGTGCTGGCGCGGGTGCCGTAGTCGTGGCCGCGGATGAAGGCCGGCGACAGGCGCCGCTCCAGTTCCAGGCCTACGCCGGTGTCGGGCAGCTGCGCGTCGGCGGCGATGGTCTCGTCGGCCAGCGCTCGCCATAGCGGGGCCAGGTCCTCGTCGCCTGCGGCGATCCAGTCGGCCACGGCGTTGCACAGGCGCGCGGTCTTCGGCCAGGGCGCGTCCAGCGCGCCGTTGGACATGCCGTGGATGCCGGGCGCCAGGCGCTGCCGGGCCGGCGGGTGGTTGCCGATGTATTCGGCGCCGTCGGCGTCGGCCAGCAGCAGATTGAACGGCGGGTAGGCGTCGGCGCGCAGCGCCAGGGCGGCGGCGAAGGCGGCCGCCGGGTCGGTGCCGGCCAGATAGTCGGCGACCAGGGCGCCACGCGAGGCGCCGGACATCGATGCCAGCGGATCGCGCACGTTGGTGACCACCGTGCAGCGGCCGGCGTCGTCCAGGCCCACCCAGCTGCCGCCCGAGCGCAGGTCGCGTCCGGCCAGCACGCGTTGCGCCGGAGCCGCCCAGCGCTGCAGCGGGGCGGTCGGGCGGGCATGGAATTCGTCGCGGTTGCCGACCAGCAGCAGGCGCCAGCGCGGGTGCGAGCGGAGGGCGAGGGCGACCAGGCACATAGGGCGCCGATTGTGCGGCTTTGCGCAGTGGCGCGCGAGCCGGCCGGCCGCAGGGATGGCGATAGGTCGCCGTCTTAACGCCTTGTGCACAGGGCTGAATTTTCCCCCAATCTCAAAATATGAGACGAAACAGCAACTTGTGGATAAGCTTTGAACAAGTCTCTAAAGAATGGCGCAAGCCATTGATGTGGCTGGCGATTTATCGGTCGCAAAGTTGTTGACAACCTTTCGCGCGCTGCTAAGGTGGGCACCTGAGGGAAAACCGGGTTTTTTGTGGTTTTTCGTGGTTCAATGACCGCCCAGGCGGATTTGGAAAGGTGTAGGCGTCGTGTTTCAGGGCGAGACCGCAATCACAGTGGACGACAAGGGGCGTATGGCGGTTCCCACCGCGTACCGCGACCTCGTCGTGCGCGCGAGCGGCAATCGGCTGGTGCTGACCTACAACCCGTTCGAGGCCGGATGCCTGTGGCTGTACGCGGAAAAGGAGTGGGAGCGGGTCCGTGACGACGTCATGGCCAAGCCCAACACCCAGCGCGTGGTGCGGATCCTGCAGCAGAAGCTGGTCGGTTCCTCGGCCGCGCTGGAGCTGGACGCCAACAGCCGCATCACCATCCCGCCGAGCCATCGCGCTGCGGTGGGCATCGAAAAGCGCGCCGTGCTGTTGGGCATGGGCGACAAGTTCGAACTATGGAGCGAGCAGGCTCATCGCGCACTGATCCAGCAGACATTGTCTGATGAGGATCTGGGCGATGGATTGCTCGATCTGAAGTTGTGAGCCGGGGTGTCCGGATGCGCGGACAGGCGCAGGCCGGTCACCTTCCGGTGTCGCAACCGCCGGCGGCGCATGTGCCGGTGTTGTTCGCGCAGGTCATGGACGGGCTGCAGGTGATCGAAGACGGAATCTATCTGGATGGCACGTTCGGGCGTGGCGGACACGCGCGCGGGGTGCTGCACAAACTCGGCCCGGGAGGCCGGCTGCTGGTGATGGACAAGGATCCCGAGGCGATCGCCGAAGCCGAACATGCGTTCGGTGGCGACGCGCGGGTGAGCATCCGTCGCGGCAGCTTCGCCGAACTGGGGCAGTGGGACGCCGCCGCCGACCTGGACGGAGTGCTGTTCGACCTGGGCGTGTCCTCGCCGCAGCTGGACGTGGCCGAGCGCGGTTTCTCGTTCGGCAAGGACGGCCCGCTGGACATGCGCATGGACCCGGACGCCGGCGAGAGCGCCGCGCAGTGGCTGGCGCGCGCCGACGAACGCGCCATCGCCGACGTGCTGTGGACCTACGGCGACGAACGCCAGAGCCGGCGCATCGCCCGCGCGATCGTGGCGCGCCGCGCCGAGCAGCCGCTGACCCGCACCGCGCAGCTGGCCGAGCTGATCGCCAGCGTGATGCCGCGCGGCGACAGCAAGACCCACCCGGCCACACGCAGCTTCCAGGCGATCCGCATCCACATCAACCGCGAACTGGCCGACCTCGAAGCCGGGCTGGACGCGGCGCTGGCCAGGCTCAAGCCGGGCGGCCGGCTGGCGGTGATCAGCTTCCATTCGCTGGAAGACCGCATCGTCAAGCAGTTCATGAACCGCCACGCCAAGGCCCCGCCGAGCAACCGCCGCCTGCCCGAAGCGCAGGCGTTCGTGCCGACCCTGCAACTGCATGGCGGCGCGATCAAGGCCGATGCCGACGAACTGGCCGGCAACCCGCGGGCGCGCAGTGCGGTGTTGCGGGTGGCTGAGAAGCTGGCGGGACTCGGGACTCGGGACTCGGGACCCGTATCGGGACCAGGGACCAGGGACCGGGGACCGGGTGAGAGCAACGGCAAGAGCAATGGCAAGAGCGGGGTGAGCTTTGCGGCGGCCGACGGTCTTGCGCCGCGCGCTGCCCTCCGCTTTTCCCGGGTCCCGGGTCCCCGGTCCCCGGTCCCGGCGCCGCTCCACAGGAGCGGCGCATGAGCCGGCTGCTGCTCGTCATCCTGCTCGCCTGCACCATCGCCTCGGCGATCGGGGTGGTGTACATGCGCCATCGCCATCGCCAGCTGTTCGTCGAGCTGTCGCGGCTGGAGCACAACCGCGACGAGCTGAACATCGAGTTCGGCCGGCTGCAGCTGGAGCAGGCGACCTGGGCGGAAAGCAATCGCGTCGATCAGGTCGCGCGCGAGCGGCTGGGCATGAAGTTCCCGGAAACCGGCGACATCGTGGTGGTGCGGCCATGAGCAAGACCGGCCGCAACCGCCCGCGCAGCAACTTCAATCTCCGTGGCCGGCTGGTGCTGGTCGGCGCGGCGCTGAGCCTGTGCTCGGTCACGCTGATCGGCCGCGCCGCCTACGTGCAGATCATCAACAGCGATTTCTACCAGCGCCAGGGCGAGGCGCGCTACCTGCGCGAACTGCCGATCGCGACCTCGCGCGGCATGATCACCGACCGCAACGGCGAGCCGCTGGCGGTGTCCACGCCGGTGGAGTCGATCTGGGTCAATCCGCAGGAACTGCTGCGCAATCCCGACCGCATTCCGCAGCTGGCGCGGGCGCTGGAACTGCCCAGCGACGAGCTGGCCGCCAAGCTGTCGCAGAAGTCGGACAAGGAGTTCATGTACCTCAAGCGCCGGATCAATCCGGACAAGGCGCATGCGGTGGTCGCGCTGGGCATCCCCGGCGTGTTCTCGCAGCGCGAGTTCCGCCGCTTCTACCCGCAGGGCGAAGCGATGGCGCACGTGCTCGGCTTCACCAACATCGACGACCGCGGCCAGGAAGGGCTGGAGCTGGCGTTCGACGAATGGCTGCGCGGCAAGCCTGGCTCCAAGCGCGTGATCCGCGACCGCAAGGGCGCGATCGTGGAGAGCATCGACCTGGTCAAGCCGGCCGAGCCGGGCAAGGACCTGACCCTGAGCATCGATCGCCGCATCCAGTTCCTGGCCTACAAGCAGCTGCGCAACGCGCTGGAAGAGAACAAGGCGGCCGCCGGCTCGATCGTGATCGTGGACGTGAAGAGCGGCGAAGTGCTGGCGATGGTCAACCTGCCGACCTACAACCCGAATGCGGTCAGCGGGGTCAATTCCGACGCGCGCCGCAACCGCGCGGTCACCGACCTGGTCGAGCCGGGTTCGACGATGAAGCCGCTGACGGTGGCGACCGCGTTGCAGGCAGGGGTGGTGACGCCCAATACCATCATCGATACCAACCCGGGGTTCATGACCCTGGGCCGTTACACCATCCGCGACGTGCCGCGCAACAACGGCGTGCTCAACGTCACCGGCGTGATCACCCGCAGCTCCAACATCGGCGCGGCCAAGATCGTCGCCAAGCTGGACGACCAGGCGTTCTACAAGTCGGTGCGCAATTTCGGCTACGGCACGGCGCCGCACAGCGGCTTCCCCGGCGAATCGGCCGGCGTGGTGTCGCATCCGGGCAGCCGCAGCTGGTACGGCACCACCAAGACCACCATGTCCTACGGCTATGGCCTGTCGGTGACGCCGCTGCAGATCGCCACCGCCTACACCGCGCTGGGCAACGGCGGCAAGTTGATGCAGCCGACCTTCGTCAAGGGCCAGCACCAGGAACCGCGCGAAGTGATCAGCCCGGAAGTGGCGCGGGAAGTGGTGGCGATGATGGAAACCGTGGTGACCCAGGGCGGCGCCAAGGGCGCGGCGATCCTCGGCTACCACGTCGCCGGCAAGACCGGCACCGCGCGCCTCAACGGGCCGGGCGGCTATATCCGCGGCCACTACAACGCGCTGTTCGCCGGCCTGGTGCCGGCGACCAATCCGCGCTTCGCCACGGTCATCGTGATCAACGACCCGCAGGGCGCCAAGTACTACGGCGGCCTGGTCTCGGCGCCGGTGTTCCACAACGTGATGGAAGGGGCGCTGCGGCTGATGGACGTGCCGCCGGACGACATCCAGGCATGGCTGGCGGCGCAGGCCGCCGGCAAGAGCGGCCATGCGCCGCCGCCGCCGCCGGTGGAGCCGGATCCGGCCCTGGTGCCCGACGCCGCCACCGAGGTGGAAGCGGCACTGCCCAGCGCGCGTGCCGTCGCGCCGCCGCCGCCGGCCGCACAGCCGGTGCCGTTGCAGGAGACCCGCCAGTGAGCCGCGCGCTGCCGCTGTCGCACCTGCTGCCGGATCTGGCGCTGGCGCGCGACGTGCAGGTGACCGGGCTGGTCATGGACAGCCGCGCGGTGCGCCCCGGCGATGCCTTCGTGGCGATCGCCGGGTTCGGCGCGCACGGGCTGGGCTTCGTCGCGCAGGCGCAGGCCAATGGCGCCGCGGCGATCCTGTTCGAACCGCCGGCCCCGGCCGAGTTGCCGGCCCCTGCCGACGCGATCGCGGTGCCGGGCCTGCGCGCGCGCATGGGCGCGATGGCCGACCAGTTCCACGGCCATCCGTCGCAGACGATGACCATGGTCGGGGTCACCGGCACCAACGGCAAGACCTCCACCGTGCAGCTGTTGGCGCAGGCCTGGCAGAGCCTGGGCACGCGCAGCGGCAGCATCGGCACGCTCGGCGTCGGCCTGTACGGCGACGTTGTGCCGACCGGTTTCACCACGCCGCTGGTGCTGCAGACGCATGCGTTGCTGGCGCAGCTGCGCGACGCCGGCGCGCAGGCGGTGGCGATGGAAGTGAGCTCGCACGCGCTGGACCAGGGCCGCGTGGATGCGGTGCACTTCGACGTGGCGGTGTTCACCAATCTCACCCGCGACCATCTGGACTACCACGGCGACATGGCCGGCTACGGCGCGGCCAAGGCGCGCCTGTTCGCCACGCCGGGGCTGAAGGCGGCGGTGGTCAACCTCGACGACGCGTTCGGTCGCGAGTTGCTGGCGACGCTGGACCCGGAACTGCGCCGCATCGGCGTCAGCTCGCGCGGCCAGGCCGGCGCCACGCTGCGCGCCGAGGCGCTGCGCCTGGACGCGCGCGGCATCGGCTTCGACCTGCTGGTCGGCGACGCGCGGCATCCGGTGCAGTCGGCGCTGCTGGGCCGTTTCAACGTGGACAACCTGCTGGCGGTGGCCGGCGCGCTGCATGCGCTGGACGTCGCGCCGGCGCGCATCGCCGCGACGCTGTCGCAGCTGCAGCCGATCCGCGGGCGCATGAACCGCCTCGGCGGCACGGACGCGCAGCCGCTGCTGGTGATCGACTACGCGCATACCCCGGACGCGCTGGAGCAGGCGCTGGACAGCCTGCGCGGCCACGTGCACGGCCGCCTGCTGTGCGTGTTCGGCTGCGGCGGCGAGCGCGACACCGGCAAGCGCCCGCAGATGGCGGCGATCGCGCAGCGCCTGGCCGACGTGGTGATCGTCACCGACGACAATCCGCGCGGCGAGGACGGCGACCGCATCGTCGCCGACATCCTGGCCGGCTTCACCGACCGCCAGGCGGTGCGCGTGCAGCGCGACCGCGCGCAGGCCATCGCCCAGGCCGTGGCCGAAGCCGGTCCCGAGGACATCGTGCTGATCGCCGGCAAGGGCCACGAGCCGTACCAGGAAATCGCCGGCATCCAGTATCCGTTCGACGACACCGAGATCGCCGCGCAGGCGTTGCAGGCGCGCGCCGCCGCACCGGCCATGGAGCGTGCACGATGAAGCGCCTGCCGCTGTCGATGCTCGCGCACTGGGCCGGCGCCGAACTGCATGGCGACGACGTGGCGATCGACGCGATCGCCCACGACACCCGCACGCTGGCGCCGGGCAGCCTGTACGTGGCGCTGCGCGGCGAGCGTTTCGACGGCCACGACTTCGTGGTCGACGCCGCCGCGCGCGGCGCCAGCGCGCTGCTGGTGCAGGCGCTGCAGCCGCAGGTCGAACTGCCGCAGATCCTGGTCGCCGACACCCAGCTGGCGCTGGCGCGGATCGCCGCCGGCATGCAGCGCGGCCGCGCCACGCGCGTGGCCGCGATCACCGGCAGCAACGGCAAGACCAGCGTCAAGGCGCTGCTGCTGGCGATCCTGCAGCACGCCTGCCGGGTGAACGGCGGCAGCGTCTACGCCAACCCCGGCAACCGAAACAACGAGATCGGCCTGCCGCTGGCGGTGATCGAGGCGCCGGACGCGGCCGACTACGCGATCTACGAGATGGGCGCCGGCAAGCCGGGCGACATCGCCTACCTGACCGACATCGTCGCTCCGCACGCGGCGCTGGTGAACAACATCGCCCCGGCGCACCTGGAACGCATGGGCAGCCTGCTCGGCGTGGCCGAGACCAAGGGCGCGATCTACGCCGCGCTGCCGCCCGACGGCACCGCGGTGATCAATGCCGACGACGCGTTCGGGTTGTGGTTCGAACAGCGCCTGCCGGCGCCGCTGACCCCGCACGTGCTGCGTTTCGGCCTGCAGGCCAGCGCCGAGGTCACCGCCACGCGGCTGCGTGTGGGCGCGGACCGCTCGCAGTTCGTGCTGGTCACCCCGCACGGCGAGGTCGACGCGACGCTGCCGCTGCCCGGTCGCCACAACCTGATGAACGCCTTGGCCGCCGCGTCGCTGGCGCTGGCGCTGGACATCGCGCCGGCCATGATCGCCGCGGGCCTGGCGCAGGTGCAGCCGGTGCCGGGCCGGCAGATCGCGCACACGCTGCCCGGCGGCGCGGTGCTGATCGACGACAGCTACAACGCCAATCCCGGTTCGCTGGCCGCGGCGATCGACGCATTGGCCGCGGCCGGCGGCGAGCGCTGGTTGGTGCTGGGCGACATGCGCGAACTCGGCGACGGTGCCGACGCGCTGCACGCCAGCGGCGGCCGCCGTGCCCGCGACGCCGGCCTGACCCGCCTGTACGCGCTGGGCCCGCTGAGCGCGGTCGCCGCGCAGGCCTTCGGCGAGAACGGACGCGTGTTCGACAGCCATGCGGCGTTGATCGCGGCGCTGCGTGCGGACCTTCGCGCAGCCGGGACTCGGGACTCGGGACTCGGGAACGGAGCCGGGACTCGGGACTCGGGACTCGGGACTCGGGAAAAGCAGGATCAAGAGCAGGAAACAGAGCAAATGCATGAGAGCACCGGTGCGGCGTCCGCTGGCGTTGCGCCCCTCCGAGTCCCGAGTCCCGAGTCCCGAGTCCCGGCTTCACTGAGTCCCGAGTCCCGAGCCCCGGCCACCATCCTCGTCAAAGGCTCCCGCGGCAGCGCCATGGACAAGATCGTGAGCGCGCTGCTGGCGCAGGGTGAGGAGACGCCGCATGCTGCTTGAACTGTCCCGCTGGCTGCAGCAGCTGGAGAGCCTGTTCGGGCTGTTCGGTTACCTCACCTTCCGCGGCATCCTGGCGGC
Source organism: Xanthomonas sp. WHRI 7945 (assembly GCF_035026585.1). NCBI lineage: Bacteria > Pseudomonadati > Pseudomonadota > Gammaproteobacteria > Lysobacterales > Lysobacteraceae > Xanthomonas > Xanthomonas sp. WHRI 7945. The sequence goes on along the minus strand of NZ_JAYIQP010000017.1, from coordinate 15,707 downwards.
GCTGACCTCGCTGTTCCTGTCGCTGTGGCTGGGCCCGGCGGTGATCCGCAGGCTGGCGCAGTTCAAGGGCGGCCAGCCGATCCGCAAGGACGGCCCGCAGACCCACTTCTCCAAGGCCGGCACGCCGACCATGGGCGGTTCGCTGATCCTGCTCACCGTGCTGCTGTCGGTGCTGCTGTGGGGCGACCTGCGCAACCGCTACGTGTGGCTGGTGCTGGCGGTGATGCTGGCGTTCGGCGTGATCGGCTGGTACGACGACTGGATCAAGATCGTGCGCCGCGACCCGAACGGGCTGAAGTCGCGCTGGAAGTACCTGCTGCAGTCGATCTTCGGCCTGGCCGCCGGCCTGTTCCTGTACTACACCGCCGACGTGCCGGCCGCGATCACCTTCTACATCCCGATGTTCAAGTCGATCGCGCTGCCGCTGGCCGGGATCAGCTTCGTCGCCATCGCCTACTTCTGGATCGTCGGCTTCTCCAATGCGGTCAACCTGACCGACGGCCTGGACGGGCTGGCGATCATGCCCACGGTGCTGGTGGCCTGCGCGCTGGGCGTGTTCGCCTACGCCTCGGGCAACGCGGTGTTCTCGGCTTATCTGAAGATCCCCTCGATTCCCGGCGCCGGCGAACTGATCATCATCTGCGCGGCGATCGCCGGCGCGGGGCTGGGCTTCCTGTGGTTCAACACCTACCCGGCGATGGTGTTCATGGGCGACATCGGCGCGCTGGCGCTGGGCGCGGTGCTCGGCACCATCGCGGTGATCGTGCGCCAGGAACTGGTGCTGGTGATCATGGGCGGCGTGTTCGTGATCGAGACGCTGTCGGTGATGATCCAGGTCGCCTCGTTCAAGCTCACCGGCAAGCGCGTGTTCCGCATGGCGCCGATCCACCACCACTTCGAGCTGAAGGGCTGGCCCGAGCCGCGGGTGATCGTGCGCTTCTGGATCATCTCGGTGGTGCTGGTGCTGGTCGGCCTGGCCACGTTGAAGGTGCGCTGATGAACGACAGCACGCGCCAGGCGACCCGACTGGAGGCCATCGGCGGCCGCTACGACCCGTGGCTGCTCGGCGCCGTGGTGGCGCTGGCCTCGCTGGGCGTGGTGATGGTCGGCTCCAGCTCGATCGAGCTGACCGTCAGCCCGTTCTACTACCTGACCCGGCATCTGCTGTTCCTGGCCGGCGGCATCGGCCTGGCGATCTGGACCATGCGCACCGAGCTGAAGAACATCGAGCAGTACAACCAGCTGCTGCTGCTGGCTTGCTTCGGCCTGCTGATCGTGGTGTTCGTGCCGGGGCTGGGCAGCAGCGTCAACGGCGCGCGGCGCTGGATCAACCTGGGCATCTCCAAGTTCCAGACCGTGGAAGCGGTCAAGGTGCTGTACATCGTGTGGTTGTCCAGCTACCTGGTGCGCTTCCGCGACGAGGTCAACGCGACCTGGCCGGCGATGCTCAAGCCGCTGGGCGTGGCCGTGGCGCTGGTCGGCCTGCTGCTGATGCAGCCGGACTTCGGTTCCTCCACGCTGCTGCTGGCGATCACCGCCGGCATGCTGGTGTTGGGCGGGGTCAACCTGCCGCGCATGTCGATGCCGATCGTGATCGGGCTGCCGGTGTTCGCCTTCATCGCGATCCTGGAACCGTACCGCCTGCGCCGCATCACCTCGTTCCTGGACCCGTGGGCCGACCAGCTCGGCTCCGGCTACCAGCTGTCCAACGCGCTGATGGCGGTGGGCCGCGGCGAACTGTTCGGGGTCGGTCTGGGCGGTTCGGTGCAGAAGCTCAACTACCTGCCCGAAGCGCATACCGATTTCATCTTCTCGGTGATCGCCGAGGAACTGGGCTTCACCGGCGTGTGCCTGATCATCGCGCTGTACGCGCTGCTGGTGGGCCGCGCGTTCTGGCTGGGCATGCGCTGCGTGGAGATGAAGCGCCACTTCTCCGGCTACATCGCCTTCGGCATCGGCCTGTGGATCAGCCTGCAGAGCTTCGTCTCGGTCGGCGTGAATCTGGGCATCCTGCCGACCAAGGGCCTGACCCTGCCGCTGATCTCCGCCGGCGGTTCCAGCGTGCTGATGACCTGCGTGGCGATGGGCCTGCTGCTGCGCGTGTCCTACGAACTCGATCGCGCCGAACGCCAAGTGGCGAAGGTGCGCAGCGATGCGGCGCCGCCGGTCAGGCAGACCGTGGACAGCGCCGAGGATCTGCAGGCCGCGCGCGAGGCCAGCGCCAGCGCGGTGGCCGCGGCGATCCAGGCCGGCACCCCGGCGCGCGGCACCAGCCGCATGCAGCCGCGGGTCGAGCCGACCTTCGGGAGGCTGGGATGAGTGCGTCCGTGCCGATGACCAGCACCGCTATGACTGGCGCTGCGTTGCGCCCGGTGATGATCCTGGCCGGCGGTACCGGCGGGCACATCTTCCCGGCGCTGGCGGTGGCCAAGGTGCTGCGCGCGCGCGGCGTGCCGGTGGTGTGGCTGGGTGCGGCGGGGCGCATGGAAACGCAACTGGTGCCGCAGCACGGCATCGAGATCGACACCATCGAGATCGGCGGCCTGCGCGGCAAGGGCGCGCTGGCGCTGTTCGGCGCGCCGCTGCGGGTCATGCGCGCGATCCGCGCCGCCGGCTTCGTGCTGCGCCGGCGGATGCCGCGCGCGGTGGTCAGCTTCGGCGGTTTCGCGGCCGGCCCGGGCGGCATCGCCGCGCGCCTGCTGAAACTGCCGTTGCTGGTGCACGAACAGAACCGCGCCCCGGGCCTGACCAACAAGGTGCTGTCGCGCGTCGCGCGTCGCGTGCTGACCGGGTTCCCGGGCAGCTTCGCCGCGCGCGAGGAAGCGGTGGGCAACCCGGTGCGCGCCGAGATCGCCGCGCTGGCGCCGCCGGCGCAGCGCCTGGCCGCGCGCGACAGCGCGGTGCGGCTGCTGGTGCTCGGCGGCAGCCAGGGCGCGCGTGCGCTGAACCAGGCGCTGCCGCGCGCATTGGCTGCGCTCGGCGCGCAGGTCGAGGTGCGCCACCAGTGCGGCGAAAAACTGCGCGACGAAGCGGCCCAGGCCTATGCCGACGCCGGCGTTGCCGCCAGCGTCGAAGCCTTCATCGGCGACATGGCCGCGGCCTACGCCTGGGCCGACCTGATCGTATGCCGCGCCGGCGCCTCGACCCTGGCCGAACTGTGCGCGGTCGGCATCGGCAGCGTGCTGGTGCCGTTCGCCGCCGCGGTCGACGACCACCAGACCCGCAACGCCGAATACCTGGTCGAACGCGGCGCCGCGGTGCTGCTGAAGCAGGACGCCGCCCTGGCCGCCAACCTGCAGGGCGTGCTGCGCGACCTGCTCGGCAATCCCGCCCGGCGCCTGGCGATGGCCGAAGCCGCACGCAGCCTGGCCAAGCCGGATGCGGCCGAGCGGATCGCGGACATCATTTTGGAAGAGGCCGGGACCGGGGACCGGGGACCGGGGGCCCGTAGCGGGACCAGGGACCAGGGACCGGGGACCGGCGACAAGCAAGATCAACAGCAGAAGCCTATGCACACAGACAATCTCCACGGCCAGGCGCGCAGCGCCGCCGCTCCGCTTTTTCCGGGTCCCCGGTCCCCGGTCCCCGGTCCCGCCGCGAACGGAGTTCGCGCATGATCCGCCGTCTCCACGACACCGGCGACCTGGTCCGCGCGTTCCCGCGCGTGCACTTCGTCGGCATCGGCGGCACCGGCATGAGCGGCATCGCCGAGGTCATGCTGACCCTGGGCTACGAGGTGTCCGGCTCGGACAACGCCGACAACGCGGCGACGCGGCGCCTGGTCAAGCTCGGCGCGCGGGTGATGCGCGGGCATTCGGCGGCCAACGTGCTCGGCACCGACTGCGTGGTCGTGTCCAGCGCGATCCGCGACGACAACCCGGAATTGATGGAGGCGCGCAGCCAGCGCATCCCGATCATGCCGCGCGCGGCGATGCTGGCCGAGCTGATGCGCTTCCGCCGCGGCATCGCGGTGGCCGGCACCCACGGCAAGACCACCACCACCAGCCTGGCCGCGGCGGTGCTCAGTGAAGGCGGGCTGGATCCGACCTTCGTCATCGGCGGCCAGCTGCTCGCCGCCGGCGCCAACGCCAAGCTCGGCGGCGGCCAGTGGCTGGTGGCCGAGGCCGACGAGAGCGACGGCAGCTTCCTGCGCCTGAATCCGCTGATCTCGGTGATCACCAACATCGACGCCGATCACCTGGAGAACTACGGCAACGATTTCGCCCGCGTCCAGGCCGCGTTCGCCGAATTCCTGCAGCGCCTGCCGTTCTACGGGCTGGCGGTGCTGTGCATCGACGATCCGGAAGTGGCCGCGCTGGCCGCCAAGACCCCGCGCCACGTGATGAGCTACGGGCTCAGCGAGAACGCCGACGTGCGCGCCGAGGACGTGGTCCAGCACGGCCCGCACATGCGCTTCACCCTGCGCCTGCCGGAAGGCAGCAGCACGCCGGTGACGCTGGCCCTGCCGGGCCGCCACAACGTGCTCAACGCGCTGGCCGCCGCGGCGATCGGCTGGCAGCTGGGCGTGGCGCCCGAGGCGATCGCCAGCGCGCTGCAGAGCTTCGCCGGCATCGGCCGCCGCTTCAACGACCTGGGCGAAGTGGTCACCGCCAGCGGCGCACGCGTACGCCTGGTCGACGATTACGGCCACCATCCGCGCGAGCTGGCCGCGGTGTTCGCCGCCGCGCGCGGCGGCTGGCCGGACAAGCGCCTGGTGGTCGCGTTCCAGCCGCACCGCTACAGCCGGACCCGCGACCAGTTCGACGCCTTCGCCGCGGTGCTGTCGGAAGTGGACGCGCTGGTGCTCAGCGAAGTCTATCCGGCCGGCGAAACGCCGATCCCCGGTGCCGACGCGCGCTCGCTGGCGCGCGCGATCCGTGCGCGCGGCCGCAGCGAGCCGGTGGTGGTCGGACAGGTCGCCGAACTCAGCGACGTGCTGCCGGACGTGCTGCAGGACGGCGACCTGCTGCTGATGATGGGCGCCGGCGACATCGGCTACGTCGCCCAGCACATCGCCCAGGACGGTTTCGCCGCGTGGGTGAAGGCATGAGCGCACCGATCTTCGCGCCGCCGCGCCACACCGACCCGGCCGTGTTCGGCCGCGTCGCGGTACTGCTCGGCGGCACCTCCAGCGAACGCGAGGTGTCGCTGGATTCGGGCCGCAACGTGCTCGAGGCGCTGCGCGCGCGCGGCGTCGATGCGGTCGCGGTGGACGGCATCCCGGCGCTGGCGCAGGCGCTGGTGGAGAAGCGCTTCGACCGCGTGTTCAACGTGCTGCACGGTCACAACGGCGGCGGCGAAGACGGCATCGTGCAGGGCCTGATGGACGCGTTTGGCGTGCCGTACACCGGCTCGCCGGTGCTCGGCTCGGCGCTGAGCATGGACAAGGTGCGCACCAAGCAGGTGTGGCTGTCGCTGGGCCTGCCGACGCCGCGCTACGTGCGCCTGGCGGCGACCGCGCAGGCCGACGCGATCCACGCGGCGGCGGCGCAGATCGGCCTGCCGGTGATCGTCAAGCCGGCCAACGAAGGCTCCAGCGTCGGCGTGACCCGCGTGTTCGAGCCGGCGCAGCTGGACGAGGCGGTGGCGTTGGCCGCGCGCTACGACGGCGAGCTGCTGATGGAGCAGATGGTCGTCGGCGACGAACTGACCGTGGCGATCCTCGGCGACACCGCACTGCCGTCGATCCGCATCGTGCCCAAGGGCCAGTGGTACGACTACCATGCCAAGTACGTGGCCGAGGACACCCAGTACCTGTGCCCGGGCCTGGACGGCGAAGACGAGCGCGCGCTCGGCGAACTGGCGCTGGCCGCATTCCGCGCCGCCGGCTGCCGCGGCTGGGGCCGCGTGGACGTGATGCGCGACGGCGCCAGCGGCGCCTTCGCGCTGCTGGAAGCCAACACCGCACCCGGCATGACCAGCCACTCGCTGGTGCCCAAGGCCGCGCGCCAGGCCGGCATCGGCTTCGAGGAACTGGTGTGGCGAGTGTTGGAGCAGACGCTGTGATTTCGGGACTCGGGACTCGGGACTCGGGACTCGGAGCGCCGCGCGCTGCCGATGCGCTGCTGCGCCCGAGCAAGCGCGCGCGCATTCATGCCAAGGGCGCCGCTTTTACTAGTCCCGAGTCCCGAGTCCCGAGTCCCGGCATCCGCCGCGAGGCGGACGCATGAGCACCCTCCTGCGCATCCTCGCCTGGGTGCTGGCGCTGGCGTTGGTCGCGCTGCCGGTGGTGGCGGTGCTCAACGGCTGGGTCGGCGCCGAGCGCTGGCCACTGAGCCGGCTGCAGGTTAGCGGCGATTTCAAGCGGGTGCCGGCCGAGCAGTTGCGCCAGGTGGTGTTGCCGTACGCGCGCCGCGGTTTCTTCGCGGTGCGCCTGCAGGATGCGCAGGACGCGATCGAGCGGCTGCCGTGGGTGGAGAGCGCGCGGGTGCGCAAGCGTTGGCCGGACGTGCTGGAAGTGCGGGTCACCGAGCACCGTCCGTTCGCTCGCTGGGGTACCGATCGCATGCTGTCCGAGCAGGGCCGCATCTTCGCGCTGCCGAGCGAACTGCGCGGCATGGCACTGCCGCAGCTGGCCGGGCCGGACGCCAAGGCGCAGGACGTGGTCGCGCTGTACAACGAATCGCGCGCGCTGTTCGCGCCGGCCGGGCTGCCGGTCAACGGCGTGGCGATGGACGCGCGCGGCAGCTGGTCGCTGCAGCTGGGCGAGGACGTGCAGATCGTGGTCGGCCGCGACGACGCCCGCACCCGCCTGGCCCGCTTCGCCCGCGTGCTGCCGCAACTGATCACGCCGGAGCAGGCGCCGATCGCGCGTGCCGACCTGCGCTACACCAATGGGTTCACGGTCGAAAGGCGGGGATCGGAGATTCGGGATTCGGGATCGGGAAAGAAACCGGCTTCGCAACGCTCCGCTTCCGTCGATCTGCCACGCATCCCAAGCCAGCCTGCCTTCACCAATCTCAAATCCCGAATCTCAAATCCCGGCTCCAAGACATGAACCGCAAAGGCGACAAATCCCTCATCGTTGGACTGGACATCGGCACCTCCAAGGTCGTCGCGCTGGTCGGCGAGTATTCGCCCGGCAACCCGATCGAGGTGATCGGCATCGGTTCGCACGAATCGCGTGGGCTCAAGCGCGGCGTGGTGGTGGACATCGAATCTACCGTGCAATCGATCCAGCGCGCGGTCGAGGAAGCCGAGCTGATGGCCGGCTGCGAGATCCGCTCGGTGTACGCGTCGATCTCCGGCAATCACGTGCAGTGCAAGAACTCGCCCGGCATCGTGCCGATCCGCGACGGCGAAGTGACCTGGAATGACCTGGACCGGGTGCTGGAAGCGGCCAAGGCGGTGGCGATCCCGGCCGACCAGCGCATCCTGCACGCGATCCCGCGCGAGTACGTGCTCGACGATTCGCAGGAAGGCATCCGCAATCCGGTCGGCATGACCGGCGTGCGCCTGGAGGTGCACGCGCACCTGGTGGTGTGCGCGCAGTCGGCCGCGGCCAACATCAGCAAGTGCGTGCAGCGCTGCGGCCTGCAGGTGGACGACCTGATCCTGTCCTCGCTGGCGTCCTCGGTCGCGGTGCTGACCGCCGACGAACGCGAGCTGGGCGTGGTGCTGGTCGACATGGGCGCCGGCACCACCGACCTGGCGGTGTTCGTGCAGGGCGCGATCTGCCACACCGCCTCGCTGCCGATCGCCGGCGACCACGTCACCAACGACATCGCGCACATGCTGCGCACGCCGACCCCGGAAGCCGAGCAGATCAAGGTGCGCTACGCCTGCGCGCTGGCGCAGCTGGCCACCGCCGAGGAAAGCATCCAGGTGCCCAGCGTCGGCGATCGCCCGCCGCGGCGCATGCCGCGCCACTCGCTGGCGCAGGCGGTGCAGGGCCGCTACGAAGAGATCTTCGAGATGGTGCAGGCCGAACTGCGCCGCTCCGGTTTCGAGGAACTGGTGCGCGCCGGCATGGTGCTCACCGGCGGCGCCTCGAAGATGGAAGGCGTGGTCGAACTGGCCGAGGAAATGGTGCAGATGCCGGTCCGCGTGGGCATTCCGCAGCACGTCACCGGCCTGGGCGAAGTGGTCGGCAACCCGGTGCACGCCACCGGCGTGGGCCTGCTGCTGATGGGCAGCCAGATCGAACACCCGCGGCGCCCGTCGCTGCCGACCGGGCGCGCCGGCAGCCTGTTCAAGAAATTGAAGAATTGGTATCGCGGCGAGTTTTGAAAGCCGGGACTCGGGATCCGGGACTCGGGACCCGGAACAGCAAAAGCGGAGAGCGGAAGGGCGGAGAGAGACGGTAAGCGGTAACGGCAACATCCACTAAGAAAATAGCCGGCGCGAAGGCCGGGCAGGGAATCGAAGCTGTTTTTCGAGTCCCGAGTCCCGAGTCCCCAGTCCCGGCCCCATAACAAGAGGAAACGGACATGGCGCATTTCGAACTGATTGAAAAGATGGCACCCAACGCGGTAATCAAGGTGGTCGGCGTGGGCGGCGGCGGCGGCAACGCGGTCGCGCACATGGTCAGCAGCAGCGTGGACGGCGTGGAGTTCATCACCGCCAACACCGACTCGCAGGCGATCAAGAACTGCGGCGCCAAGCTGCAGCTGCAGCTCGGCACCAACGTCACCAAGGGTCTGGGCGCTGGCGCGAATCCGGAAGTGGGCCGCCAGGCCGCGCTGGAAGACCGCGAACGCATCATGGACGCGCTGCAGGGCGCGGACATGGTGTTCATCACCGCCGGCATGGGCGGCGGCACCGGCACCGGCGCCGCCCCCGTGGTCGCGCAGCTGGCCAAGGAGATGGGCATCCTGACCGTGGCCGTGGTCACCAAGCCGTTCCCGTTCGAAGGCCGCCGGCGCATGCAGGTCGCGCTGAAGGGCATCGAGGAACTGAGCCAGCATTGCGACTCGCTGATCACCATCCCCAACGAAAAGCTGATCACCGTGCTTGGCCGCAATGCCACCATGATCCAGGCGTTCCGTGCCGCCAACGACGTGCTGCAGGGCGCCGTGCAGGGCATCGCCGACCTGATCGTGCGTCCGGGCCTGATCAACGTCGACTTCGCCGACGTGCGCACCGTGATGTCGGAAATGGGCCTGGCGATGATGGGCACCGGCTCGGCCCGCGGCGACGACCGCGCGCAGGCGGCGGCCGAAGCGGCGATCCAGAACCCGTTGCTGGACGACGTCAACCTGGCCGGCGCCAACGGCATCCTGGTCAACATCACCGCCGGTCCGGACTTCACCATGGCCGAGTTCGACGAGATCGGCCGCACCATCGAAGGCTTCGCCTCGGAAGACGCGACCGTCGTGGTCGGCACCGTGCTCGACCCGGACATGCAGGACGAGGTCCGCGTGACCGTGGTCGCCACCGGCCTGAACCGCGCCGTGTCGCGCCAGACCCAGCGTCCGGAGCAGCGCGCGCCGATCAAGCTGGTGCGCAACGCGACCACCGGCCAGCCGGAATTCGGCGACTTCGAGCATGGCGGCGACGCCGTGTCCAAGGCGGTCGGCGGTGCGATGGGCCTGGGCCTGCGTCGCCCGAGCAGCGATGCGATGGGCTCGTCGGCGCCGGCACCGGCTGCGGCCGATCTGCCCAACGATTACCTGGACATTCCTGCGTTCCTGCGTCGCCAGGCCGACTGATGCCGTCCCTGGCGCGACCGTTCGGCTTGCGGATGGCCCAGCCTGGCCATCCATGGCCAGGCGCGGGTCCGCGTGCGAAGCAGTGCTTCGCAAGCACGCGGCCCGCCCTGCGCCGCCAGGCGGACTGACCGCGCCAGGCCGGCCTTGCGCCGGCCGCAACACCGCCGATCGGGACTGTTCGCCCGATCGGCGCGCCGTGTCCTTTGCTGCCGGGTCGTCTCGACCCGGCAGGTTTTTGCGACCGCGACGCCGGCATGCGCCAGCGTTGCGCAAATAGGACGCTGTGACTGTATTGTTAAAATTTGGCTAAACGCGTGATATTCTCAATTTCGTTCAGTTCCCGTCTGAGCGGACGTTCCCAGACTGTCTCCCATGACCCAGCAACGCACCCTCAAGAACACGATCCGCGCCACCGGCGTAGGCCTGCATAGCGGCGACAAGGTGTACATGACGCTGCGTCCGGCGCCTGCCGACCATGGCATCGTGTTCCGTCGGGTCGACCTGGAACCGGCGGTGGAAGTGCCGGCCGATGCCGAGCTGGTCACCGAGACCACGCTGTGCACCGGGCTCAGTCGCGGCGACGCCAAGATCCAGACGGTGGAACACCTGATGTCGGCGATGGCCGGCCTCGGCGTGGACAACGCCATCGTCGAACTGTCTTCGGCCGAATTGCCGATCATGGACGGTTCCTCCGGCCCGTTCGTATTCCTGCTGCAGTCCGCGGGCATCGTCGAGCAGGGCAAGCCCAAGCGCTTCATCCGCATCAAGCGTCCGGTGGAAGTGCGCGACGGCGACAAGATCGCCCGCTTCGATCCCTACGACGGCTACAAGCTCGGTTTCACCATCCAGTTCGACCACCCGATGATCCCGGCCAAGCAGTCGCGCCAGGAAATCGAGTTCTCGACCATGGCCTACATCAAGGAAATCTCCCGCGCGCGCACCTTCGGCTTCATGCGCGACCTGGAGTACATGCGCGAGCGCAACCTTGGCCTGGGTGGGTCGATGGACAACGCCATTGTGCTCGACGAGTTCCGCGTGCTCAACGACGACGGCCTGCGTTACGCCGACGAGTTCGTGCGGCATAAGATCCTCGATGCGATCGGCGACCTGTACCTGGCCGGCGGCGCGATCCTCGGCGCCTACGAAGGCTACAAATCCGGCCACGCGCTGAACAACAAGCTGGTCCGCGCGCTGCTCGCCGAGCAGGCCGCATGGGAGTGGGTGAGCTTCGACGGCGGCGCGCAGCCGGCGCCGGTGGCCTACGGGGCCGTGGCCTACGCCTAAAGTTCGGCGCCCCGCAGCCGGGGTGGCCCGCGGTCACGGAATGGGGCGATCCGTCCCACGCTTCGTCCGTTCTTAACTTCTATTTAACGAATCGGTAACGACCTCGAAGCCGGCGCCCGTTAGGATGCGTCGGGTCAGGTCGTGCGTGTCTACGTACGCAGACCGTTACGGCCGGAGGTCGTAGCTGCTTCAGGCGTCGTGGAGTCGACGTCCTGCAAGGATGCCAGCGCGTCGCGCAATCCTTTGTGCGTCGCTGCGGAAACCGGTGCTGGCTTGTTTCTTGCCTGCTGCATTGGGGAATGCGCAGGTGAAGTCGCAATCTTGACGGTCACCCTGGTGGCCTTCAGCCCGAGGGATCGGGCCGCAGCGAGGATATCGGCCTCGGCGAGCCTGACCCGGGCATGCCAGACCGGAGAGTCAACGAGAAAAACGAGCTGTTCGCCGTTCACATTGGCCAACCGGCAACGGGAGGCCAGGTTCGGCGGCAGATGGGGGCGCAACTGTCGGTCCAGCGCGTCGAGCCACAAGGCACGTCGCAACGGGTCGCCCACCTTGTCCGCCAATGCAGCGTCCAACGCCGGCATCGGCGCGGTGGTATGGCCCTCGCCGGACTTTCGCTTAGACATGAAAACTCATATGGCGTTTAAGAAGATCGTAATCAATTCACGTGAAAAGGGGATCAAGGACCTGCCGTGGCGACTGCGCGAGTTCGCAGACCGGCGTCCCCTGGCCGTGCTCGGTGCGGTGCTCGGCGTGGGCATGGTACTCGGCATCGGCGTCAGCGCCGCGACCGGCCTGGCCGGTTCGGCGCAGCTGCGGGCCAAGGTGCAAAAGCAGGACGCGGAGCTGGCGCAGGTGCGCCGCGACGCGCAGACCCAGGTCAACGCGCTGGCCGCGCGGCTGGGCGAACTGCAGGCGCAGGCCACCCGGCTGAACGCGCTCGGCGAACGCCTGACCCGGATGGGCAAGCTGCAGGACGGCGAGTTCGACTTCGACCAGCCGGTCGGCGTCGGTGGCGGTGACGACGAGGTCAGCCAGGACATGCCGGCGCCGCAGCTGGACAAGGAACTGGACGGGCTGCAGCAGCAGTTCGCCACCTCCGGCCAGCAGCTGTCGGTGCTCGAATCGCTGCTGTTCGACCACCAGCTCGACCAGAACGCGGTGCCGTCGCAGATGCCGATCCGCAACAGCTACATCACCTCCGGCTTCGGCGGCCGCGCCGATCCGTTCGGCGGCGGTGCCGGCAACCACAAGGGCATCGACTTCCACGCCAACGTCGGCGACCCGGTGCTGGCCGTGGCCGATGGCGTGGTCAGCTACTCCGGCGTGCGCGGCGGCTACGGCAACGTGGTCGAGGTCGATCACGGCAACGGCTATGTCACCCGCTACGCGCACAATTCGCGGCTGTCGGTGAAGGTGGGCGATCTGGTGCGGGTCGGCCAGGAAGTGGCCAAGGCCGGCTCCACCGGCCGTTCCACCGGCGCGCACGTGCATTTCGAGGTGTGGAAGGACGGCGTGGTGATGAATCCGGCCAAGTTCCTCGGCGATGGCGCCACCCCGGTGGGCCGCCGCGGCCGCGGCTGAGGGATCGCTGGGGCGGCGATGCCGGCGCTTGAATCGCCGGGGCCCGCCCCAAGCTACAATAGGCTTTGCCACGACAGGGCGCCTCGCGCCCTGTTTCGTTTGCGGCCCTTCGATTCCCTGGGGATTGGGCCGTACGGGCGTTCCTTTCCAACCGGTTCCTTCAATGATCAACAGTCTGCTTACTCGCGTTTTCGGTAGCCGCAACGAACGCCAGCTGCGTCAGCTCCACCGTATCGTCGCCAAGGTCAACGCGCTGGAACCGGAGATGGAGCAGCTCTCCGACGCGCAGCTGCAGGCCAAGACCCCCGAATTGCGCGGCCGCATCGCCGGCGGCGAGAGCCTGGACAAGGTGCTGCCGGAAGCGTTCGCGGTGTGCCGCGAGGCCAGCCGCCGCGTGCTCGGCATGCGCCACTACGACGTGCAGCTGATCGGCGGTATGGTCCTGCACCTGGGCAAGATCGCGGAAATGCGCACCGGCGAAGGCAAGACCCTGGTGGCGACGCTGCCGGTGTACCTCAACGCGCTGGAAGACAAGGGCGTGCACGTGGTCACCGTCAACGACTACCTGGCGCGCCGCGACGCCGCGCAGATGGGCAAGCTGTACAACTGGCTGGGGCTGAGCGTGGGCGTGGTCTATCCGGGCATGCCGCACAGCGACAAGCACGCCGCCTACGCCGCCGACATCACCTACGGCACCAACAACGAATTCGGCTTCGACTACCTGCGCGACAACATGGCGCTGTCCAAGGCCGACCGCTACCAGCGCGGCCTGAACTACGCCATCGTCGACGAAGTGGACTCGATCCTGATCGACGAGGCGCGCACCCCGTTGATCATCTCCGGCCCGGCCGACGATTCGCCGGAGCTGTACATCCGCGTCAACCGCATCGTGCCGCAGCTGACCAAGCAGGAGTCGGAGGAAGGCGAGGGCGACTTCTGGGTCGACGAGAAGGGCAAGCAGGTGCACCTGTCCGAGGCCGGCATGGAGCACGCAGAAGAACTGCTGCGCGCCGCCGGCATCCTGACCAACGACGAGGACCGTCTGTACGGCGCGCAGAACCTCAGCGTGGTGCACCACCTCAACGCCGCGCTGCGCGCGCATGCGATCTACCAGCGCGACGTGGACTACATCGTGCGCGACGGCGAAGTGGTCATCGTCGACGAGTTCACCGGCCGCACCCTGCCGGGCCGGCGCTGGTCCGACGGCCTGCACCAGGCGGTGGAAGCGAAGGAAGGCGTGCCGGTGCAGCGCGAGAACCAGACGCTGGCGAGCATCACCTTCCAGAACCTGTTCCGCATGTACAAGAAGCTGTCCGGCATGACCGGTACGGCCGACACCGAAGCCTACGAATTCCAGAGCATCTACAACCTGGAAGTGGTGGTGATCCCGACCAACCGCCCGACCATCCGCAAGGATTGGCCGGACCAGGTGTTCCTCAACCGCCAGGGCAAGTTCAACGCGGTGCTCGCCGACATCGAGGACTGCGCCAAGCGCGGCCAGCCGGTGCTGGTCGGCACCACCTCGATCGAGACCTCGGAAATGCTGTCCGAGCACCTGCGCAAGGCGGGCGTGAAGCACGAAGTGCTCAACGCCAAGCAGCACGAGCGCGAGGCGCAGATCGTCGCCAACGCCGGCCAGCCGGGCGCGGTGACCATCGCCACCAACATGGCCGGCCGCGGCACCGACATCGTGCTCGGCGGCTCGCTGGAAGCGGAACTGCACGCGCTGGGCGAGGACCTGAGCGAGGACGAGCGCGCGCGCCTGAAGGCCGCGTGGCAGGAGCGTCACGACGCGGTCAAGGCCGCCGGCGGCCTGCACATCATCGGCACCGAGCGCCACGAGTCGCGGCGCATCGACAACCAGCTGCGCGGCCGCTCCGGCCGCCAGGGCGATCCGGGTTCCTCGCGCTTCTACCTGTCGCTGGAAGACAACCTGATGCGCATCTTCGCCTCGGACTGGGTGCAGAAGGCGATGCGGATGATGGGCATGAAGGAAGACGACGTCATCGAGGACAAGCTGGTCAGCCGCCAGATCGAGAAGGCGCAGCGCAAGGTCGAGGCGCACAACTTCGACATCCGCAAGAACCTGCTCGACTTCGACGACGTCAACAACGATCAGCGCAAGGTGATCTACGCGCAGCGCGACGAGCTGCTCGATGCCGAGTCGGTCAAGGACAACGTCGACGGCATCCGCGACGACGTGATCTACGACCTGGTGGCGCGTTTCGTGCCGCCGAACTCGGTCGACGAGCAGTGGGACCTGGCGGGCCTGGAAGCGACCCTGTCCAGCGACCTGGGCCTGCCGCTGTCGCTGACCGACCTGGTCAAGCGCCACGAGGAACTGGACGCGGCCGGCATCGCCGAAAAGGTGCGCGAGGAAGTCGACCGCCACTTCCAGGAGAAGGAATCGGCGATCGGCGGCGAGACCATGCGCGCGCTGGAGAAGCACGTGATGCTGACCGTGCTCGACCAGAGCTGGAAGGAGCATCTGGCGCGCATGGACTACCTGCGCCAGGGCATCCACCTGCGCGGCTATGCGCAGAAGCAGCCCAAGCAGGAATACAAGAAGGAAGCGTTCGAGCTGTTCTCGGAGATGCTCGAGCACGCCAAGCGCGAGGTGGTGACCTTGCTGGCGCGCGTGCGCATCCGCAGCGAGGAAGAGGTGGCGGCGCTGGAGGCGCAGGAACGGCAGCAGATGGAGGCGCAGCTGCGCCAGGCGCAGTTCCAGCACCAGGACGCCGGCGGCTACAGCGCCGACGAGGAAGCCGAGCAGGTGGCGCTGGGCGCCAACGCCCCGGCGGTGGCGCAGGTCACCCGCGAGGCGCCCAAGGTCGGCCGCAACGATCCGTGCCCGTGCGGCAGCGGCAAGAAGTACAAGCATTGCCATGGGCAGTTGAGCTAGGAGAGCGCCTGCTCACAAGCCTCCACAACCGCCCCTCGCGATCATGGCCCCCTTTCGGGGAAGGTGCCGCGCAGGGGGCTACCGCGGCTGTTCCTTCTCCCGCCGGGAGAAGGTGGCCCGCAGGGCCGGATGAGGGTACGGGCGTAGCCTCGTGCACCCAAGCACCACGAGCCGCTTCGCGCCGTACCCTCACCCCAACCCCTCTCCCGACGGGAGAGGGGCTAAGCGGCTGTTCCCTTCTCCCACCGGGAGAAGGTGCCCCGCAGGGGCGGATGAGGGTACGGGCG
>NZ_JAYIQP010000016.1:0-103948 GCF_035026585.1 Xanthomonas sp. WHRI 7945 | reverse complement strand
GAGCGGCTTCAGCCGCGACAGGATCTATCGGTAGCGCCTGTCGCGGCTGAAGCCGCTCCTACAGAGGGCCGCTCCGTCCTGAAGAGCGGGAGAACCCATGCCGAAGATCCGCCATGGCAGCCCTTGATACGCCGCACAAATTTGTAGCCCCCATCTTCACCCTCTGTTAAAGTCCGCGCCCAGCGCTGCCGGGTCCGGCAGCCAGGCACAGCCGCCGCCATGCCTCCGTCCGATCCTGCTTCCACGGAGCGATGCGCGTGCGCGTCAACTTGCTGTTGCTGTCCGTTTCCATTGCTGCGGTTCTGGCCAGCCCGGCGCACGCGCTGGCCGCCGAAGCGGCTGCGGCCGATCCCACCACCCTGGACCGCATCGTCGTCACCGGCGAGAAGCGCGAGCGCACGCTGCAGGACACCACCAGCAGCGTGGCGGTGACCACTCAGGCGCGGATCGAGCAGGAAAACCTGCAGAACCTCTACGAGGTGTTCAATCGCACCGCCAACGTGTCACAGAGCTACGGCGATCTGGGCTTCACCATCCGCGGTATCCGCGACATCGACGGCGGCGGCGATGCGCCGCTGGCCACCATCTACCTGGACGGCGCGGCGCTGCCGCGGACCGCGACCAGTTCGGCACCGCTGAGCATGTGGGACCTGCAGCAGGTGGAGATCCTGCGCGGGCCGCAGTCCACGTTGCAGGGCGAGAACGCGCTGGCCGGCGCGGTGATCCTGCACACCGCCGAGCCGACCATGGACTGGGAAGGCAAGGTGCGCGTGCTGGCGTCCGATCCGTCCGACCGCACCCTGGCCGCGGCGTTCGGCGGCCCATTGGTGGCCGACGAACTGGCGTTCCGCACCTCGGTCGAGCAGCGCAGCTTCGATGGCTACCTGTGGAACGACACGCGCCAGGCCTCCGACGATGCGCAGCATGCGCTGACCTACCGCGGCAAGCTGCTGTGGACCCCGTCGGCGATCGAGGGCCTGCGGGTCCAGCTCGGCTACACCAAGGCGCACCGCACCGGGCCATACCTGTACGTGTACCTGCACACCGACGAAGCGGGCGCCTTCAAGCGCCGGGTCAACCACGACAACGTCCCCAACCGCAACCGCACCGACAGCGACATCGCCACCCTCAACGTCGACTACGCCCTCAACGCGGCCTGGTCGCTGTCGGCGGTGACGGCGTGGAACGAGGTGGACCTCGACAGCACCTGGGACGGCGACCGCAGCGCGGTGCAGATCGCCGATGCCAGGCGCGTGACCGGCACCCGCACCACCTCGCAGGAGCTGCGCCTGAACTACGACGGCCAGGCGGTGGAGGGTCTGTTCGGCGCGTACTGGGCCAGGCACGAGACCGAGGACGACCTGGTCAATCGGCTCGACGTGAACACCCCGCTCGCCACCATCACCCGCCTGCTGCGCGGCGCCGGCTTCCCGGCCGCCAACGCGGCGGCGATCTCGGCCGCGTATGGGCGGGCGTTGCCGGTGATCCCAGTGTCGTACGTCAGCGCGTCGCCGACCACCTCGGAGAACCGCGCGCTGTTCGCCGACGGGCAGTGGCATGTCGGCCGCGGCTTCTCGCTGATCGGCGGCTTCCGCTACGACCGCCAGCGCTACGAGATGGCCTCCAGCACCGACGCGACCTTCGTCGGCACCTATCCGAGCCCCGCCAGCTTCGCCAGCCCGGGCACCGCGCTGTACCAGGCGATCGATGCGATCAACGCCGGCGTGGCCGGCATCGTCGCCTCGGCCAGCGGCGAGGTGCCGAACAACGCGCGCGACTTCAGCGCGTTCCTGCCCAAGCTCGGCGCGCGCTATGAATGGAGCCCGGACCTGGCCGCCAGCCTGGTGGTGCAGCGCGGCTACCGCTCCGGCGGTTCCAGCTTCAACACCGCGCGCAGCCAGGCCTTCGCCTACGACCCGGAATACACCTGGAACTACGAGGCCGCGCTGCGCTCGCAGTGGCTGGACGGACGCCTGAGCGTCAACGCCAACGCCTACTACATCGACTGGAAGGACAAGCAGGTCTTCGCCTTCTTCGGCCTCAACGACTACGACTACAACACCATCAACGCCGGGCGCGCGCACCTGTACGGCTTCGAGCTGGAGGCCAGCCACCGGCTCGGCGAGGGCTTCGACTGGTATGCGTCGCTGGGCTATTCGCGCACCCGCTTCGACGAATTCAAGACCGTGGTCGGCGCCGAGATCACCGACTATGCCGGCCGCGAGTTCGCCTACGCGCCGCGCTGGACCGCGGCGATGGGCGCCAACTGGCGCTTCGGCGGCGGCTGGGTCGCCAACCTCAACGCCAACTTCCGCGACAAGGTCTACACCGACATCGGCACCGACTCGCCGCAGCTGGCCTCGCGCACGCTGGTCAATGCAAAATTCGGCTACGAGACCCTGGACTGGAGCGCCTGGGTGTTCGCCAACAACCTGCTCGACAAGCAGTACCTGCAGTACCGCTGGACCGACCAGCCGATCGCCGTCCTCGGCGCACCGCGCGTGGTCGGCATCGGCTTCGAGATGCGCTGGTAAACGCCCATGGCCATGCACGCACTGACCACCGCTGTGTACCTGCTCGCCGCACCGCTGGCGGCGCTGGCGTTCTACCTGGCCACCGCGCACCAGCGCCTGCGCCCGGCCTGGCGTCGGCATGCGCGCGCGCTGCGCGTGGGCGGCGTGGCGCTGTCGGCGCTGGCGCTGGCCGCGGCGATCGTCGCGCTCGGGGTGTGGGCCGGAACGTTCGCGGCGCTGAGCGCGCTGATGCTCGCCGCGGTCGCGTTGCCGTACCTGGACGCCTGGCGGCAACTGCGCGGAGGCCACGCCGATGTGGGCTAGGTGGTTGGCGGCGATCGCGCTGGGCCTGCCGCTTGCGGTGGGCGTGGTCGGGCTGTGCGTGCTGCTGTGGCCGGGCGCGCTGCAGGTGCACACGCTGCCCTGGCTGCTGCTGATGTTCCCGCTGTGGATCGGCGCGATGTCGCTGGCGTTCGTGTTCCGCAGCGGCGCGCGCGCCTGGCTGTGGCTGGGCCTGGCCACGCTGCTGTGCCATGGCCTGCTGTACGCGTTGAAGGCCGGCGGCCTCGTGCAGGTGACGGTATGAAGGCGGCGACCCTGCGCCAGTTCCTGTCGGCGCACAGCTGGATGGGCCTGCTCGCCGGCATGGCCTTGTTCATCGCGTTCTACGCCGGCGCGATCACCGTGTTCACGCACGAGCTCAACGACTGGCCGCGCCCGGCCGCCGCGGTCGCGCCGCCGGCGCAGGCACCGGAGCAGGCCACGCAGGCATTGGCCGACGCGGTGCTGGCGCGGCACCCGGCGCTGGCCGAATCGTTCACCCTGACCCTGCCGGGCGAGCACGGCGCGCAGCCGCGGCTGTACGCGTTCGGGCCGCCGGCGCAGCCGTTCGGCGGCACCGTGCAGTTCCAGCCCGGCGCCGACGGGCAACCGCTGCAGCTGCCGCAACGCACCGGTTTCGTCGACTTCCTGTACGACCTGCATTTCACCGCCGGCTTGCCGCGCACCTTCGGCACCTACCTGTTCGGCGTGGTCTGCATCCTCTATGGCCTGGCGTTGGTCAGCGGTGTGGTGCTGTACGCGCCGGTGTTCCTGAAGGACCTGTTCGCGCTGCGCCTGGGACGCAACGTCAAGCGCGTGTGGCAGGACGCGCACAACGTGGTCGGCATGCTGTCGTTGCCGTTCCATGTGATCTTCGCCTGGTCCGGCGCGGTGCTGGCGCTGGGCGTGCTGCTGCTGGCGCCATTCCAGTACCTGGTGTTCGACGGCAAGCTGATGCAGGTGCTGGAGCCGGATCTGGAACTGACGCCGCACGTGCAGCCGGCGCACATCAAGGCGCCGCCGCTGCCGGTGGCCGAGCTGCTGGCGCGCGCGCGCGCGGCCAGTCCTGGCCTCGAGCCGGAAAGCCTGTCCTTCCACGACGCCGGCGATGCCAATGCGCGCGTGGAAATCTACGGCCAGCACCCGCAGCGCCGGCTCAACACGCTGGCCGGCGTGGCCATGGAAGCGGCCACCGGCAAGGTGCTGCGGGTGCTGGCGCCGCAGGACATGTCGCCGGGCGTGGCGTCGCTGCGCGGGCTGCAGGCGTTGCACTACGCCAACTTCGGCGGGGCGCCGGTGCGCTGGCTGTATTTCCTGCTCGGCTTGGGCGGCGCGTTCCTGTTCTACAGCGGCAATCTGCTGTGGGTGGAGGCGCGGCGCAAGCGCCGCCAGCAGGCGCAGCCGTGGCGCACGCATGCGATGGCGCGGCTCACCGTCGGCCTCTGCCTGGGCTGCGTGGCCGGCGTGTCGGCGCTGTTCGTGGCCGCACGCCTGTTGCCGCCGGGGCAGGAACGCATCGTGTACTACGCGGTGTTCGGCCTGGGCGTGGCGTGGGCGCTGTTGCGCCCCACCGCGCGCGGCGCCTACGAACTGCTGCTGGCCTGCGCCGTGCTCACCGCGCTGGTGCCGCTGGCCGCGCTGCGCGGTGCCGGCGGCTGGGTGGCACCGTGGAGCAGCGCGCTGCTGCTGGCAGTCGACGGCTGCGCATTGGCACTGGCCTGGACGTACTGGCAGATGGCGCGCGCCACCTTGCGCCGCGGCCGCCAGGGCGATCCCAACAGCGTGTGGGCGCTGCCGGCCAAGACCTGAGCGCGCCCGCGCGCGGCGGCGAACGCGCCAGCGACGCGGTAGCGCCAGCCAGCGCTGCCTGAATGTTTGGCTCGAAAGCCGTGCCGCGGCACGCGTGCACCGTGGGTCAAAAAGTGGACAATCGCGCGCCAGTGATTTCTCATGTCCCTGGAAGTCGGAGCCGGCAGCGTCAGCGCTGTGCGTCGCGCGGTCGCATGGTGTGGCCGTCACCGTGTTCTGCCACGCTGCGTCTACAGGGGATCGCATGCACCATCGCCACGAAGGGCCGCCCGACGTTCCGTCCGGCGACGCCTATGCCCGCCAGTTGCGCGACGGCTTCGCCACGCTGCGTTTCGACTCGCCGCTGGAATTGGCCTATCGCCGCCATACCGCCGCGACCATGGGCTTCGCGCAGCGCGTGGCGGCCTCGCTGGGGGTATTGATCGCGTTGCTGCTGCTGGCATGGGACGCGCTGCATTTCGGCTGGCTGGGCGGCGCCGACCTGGCCGGCTACGCGGTGGCGGTGCGCGCCGCGACCTTGCTGGCGCTGCTGTGGGTGGCGGTGTCGATCCATCGCGCGTCCTCGCACGGGCCGGGCCGGGCCGCATTGCTGTTGCTGGTCGGCGGGACCGGGCTGGTGCTGTCCAGCATCGGCTACCCGCCGCAGGAACTGCGCTATGCCGCGGCGGTGATGACGCTGGTGATCGTCGCCGGCTTCTTCCCGCTGGGCCTGGCGCTGTGGCAGAGCGTGGCGGTGGCGCTGGCGTTGTGCGCGATCAGCGCCGCGGCCGCGCACCTGCTGTTGGACGGCGCGGCGCAGGACGCCTACCTGCGGCTGCAATGGCTGCTGTGGGTCGCGGTGCCGATCGGCGCGGTCGGCGGCTACCTGCGCGAGCATTCTCGGCGCGAAGGCTTCCTGCAGCGTCGCGTCCGCGACGACGAGGCCCTGCGCGACGCGCTCACCGGCCTGGGCGATCGCCGCCGCTTCGACGAGCACCTGGCGGTGGCGCTGGCCGAAACCCGGCGCCTGCAGCACGGGCTGGCGTTGATCCTGGTCGAACTGGACGGGTTCGCCGCCTTCGTGCAGCGCTATGGTCCGCGCGAGACCGACCGCGCCGTGGTGGACGTGGCCGAGGTACTGCAATGCCTGCTGCGGCCGATGGACGTGACCATGCGCATCGACGCCGATCGCTTCGCGCTGGTGCTGTACGACGCCAGCGGCGCGCACCTGCGGCAGGTGGCGCCGGCGCTGCGCGACATGGTCGAACTGCTGGCGATCGAACATGCCGACATGGCGTCCGAACAGCTCAGCGTCAGCATCGGCGCGCTGCTCGCCGCGCCCGCCGACACCGCCGCCACGCTGCTGGAACGCGCCGAAACGCTGCTGCAGCGCGCACGCATCGGCGGCGGCAACCAGGTGGTGCTGGCTGAGGAGACGGGCTGGTAGCGCGGCCGGTATCGACGCGGGCTTGGGCTTTCCTTGAGTGCTATTGCACATAGTAGGAGCGGCTTCAGTCGCGACGGGCGCTACCGGTAACGCTTGTCGCGGCTGAAGCCGCTCCTACAAATAGCGGTTCCAGTTCGACAGAAGATGCTGAGGCGTGCGATCCGGATGAAGTCGCTGCCACGGCCTGCTGGCAAGCAATCGAAAAACACGCTCCCGGCTGCCCCGCAGCGTCAGCCTCAGAACGTCCCGCGCTGCACGAACGGCGCCTGCTGGTACAGGCGGCGCTCGCCGCCGCGCGGGTCGTGCGCCAGGCGGCTGTCCGCGTCGAACAGCATGGTCTCGCGCTGGGCGAGCGAATACGCTTCCCAGCGCGGCAATGCGGCATGGTTGGGATCGCCGTGGCGGGCAAAGGCGAGCAGCGCTTCGCTCATCGCATCGGCCACGCGCTGCGCGTCGGCGCCGTCGCCGGTGCGCGAGCCGGGCTGGCGGATGTTGTCGAACAGCAGCGGAATGTCGAGGCCGTGGAACGCGCCGAACTTGCCGCCGTCCAGCGGCGAGCCCCAGTCCAGCTGGTAGGCCCAGGTCGGTGCGCCCTGCCGCGCGCGCGCCTCGGCCTCTTCGATCGCGCCGCGCCACGAGCGTCCGGCGGTGGTGGCGGCGAAGAACACCTCGCTCGGCGTGTACTGCGGATACAGCCGGCGGTATTCGGCGATCACCACTTGCGGCAGCAGGTCCACGTATTGCTCCTGTTCCAGTTTCGCCGGCAGCGTGTCCCAGGTCAGCGTGAAGTTGGCCGGATCGTTGCCGAGGAAGGCGCGGGTCTCGTCGTGGGTGTTGCCGATCACCATCGGGATCTGCGCCGACTGCGGCGGCGCGTCGGGCCAGAACGGGTGCCGGTGCAGCACCTGCGCGTCCAGCACCGGCCCCAGGTACAGGCCGGTGTTTTCCACCCGCGAGGGATCTCGGGTGCGGGTGGCCTCGAGCAGGCGTTGCATCGGCAGCGTGCGCAACGCCGCCAGTTGCGTGGCATCGAGTTGCAAGGCCTGCAGCAGCAACTGCGCGCGCTGCGTGGCTGCGCGTGGGCCGGCGGCGGTGACCTGCTGGCCGCTCATCGTCCAGGCGCGATGGAACAGGCCTTTTGCGGTCGGCATCGCCATCAGCGTGGCGATCTTGGCGCCGCCGCCGGACTGGCCGAACACGGTGACGTTGCCGGCATCGCCGCCGAATTCGGCCGCGTGCTGGCGCACCCACTGCAGCGCCTGCACCAAGTCGAGCTGGCCGACGTTGCCGGATGCGGCGAAATCGGCACCGCCAAGCTGCGCCAGGTACAGATAGCCGAACGCGTTGAGGCGGTGGTTGACGCTGATCACCACCACGTCGCCGCGCCGGCACAGGCGCACGCCGTCGTACTGCGGGTCGCTGCCGGAGCCGTTGTTGTAGGCGCCGCCGTGGATGTAGAACAGGATCGGGCGCTTCGCGCCATCGCGCAGGCCGGGCGTCCACACGTTGAGGAACAGGCAGTCCTCGCTGACCGGATCGAGCTTGAGCTGCGGCGCCGAGGCGGCGTAGCCGCTGCAGTCGCGCACGCCGCGCCAGGGCTGCTCCGGCAGCGCCGGCTGGAAGCGGCGCGGCGCGGTGTCGGCGCCATAGGGAATGCCCTTGAACACCTGCACGCCCTGGTCGCGATAGCCGCGGATGCGCCCGCTGCGGGTGCGCGCCAGCGGCGCTTGTGGGTCGGCGGGTGCGGGTGCGGCGTCGGCGCGAGCGCCCGGCAGGGCGCCGCTCAGCGCCAGTGCGCCGAGCGCGCCGCCGTGCAGGAAACGGCGGCGGCCGTAGTCGTCGGGTGCCGTGGACACGGCGGCGGCAAGGTCGGCAGGCGGTGTGGCGGCGGGCGTGGTGGTCATGCGTGGCGGAGTCCGTGGGCAGGCGCCGCCGGCCACGGGCGAAGGTCCGGGCCGGCAGCGGAAAGGGTCGGGTGGATGCGGCGCGGCGCTATGCCAAGCGCCGCTCGGGGCGGTGCGATGCAGGCGGCGTGCGGCGCTCGGTCATGACGGTCTGGTGCATGGCAATGCGGCAGCGCCTGTTACTGCTTCGGCGCGGCAGGCGGGATGGGCGCCAGCGCGGTCGCATCGCCCTGCACGCTGCGCATCCATTCCAGCGCCAGCGTCGGCCAGGCGGCCAGCGGCAGGCCGGCGATGCCACGGGTGCCGAACCCGTGGCCGCCATGCGCGAACAGGTGCAGTTCCGCCGGCACCCCGGCCTGGCGCAGCGCCTGGTAGAACAGCAGGCTGTTCTCCACCGGCACCACCCGATCGTCCTGCGCGTGTACCAGGAAGGTCGGCGGCATCGCCGGAATCACGCGGTTCTGCAGCGAATACGCGGCCATCGTGGGGGCATCGGCATGCTTGCCCAGCAGCCGCAGGCGCGAGCCGGTATGCGCCGAGGTGCCGCTGCCCATGTCGATGACCGGGTACAGCAGCAGCAGGAAGTCCGGCCGCGCGCTGAGCCGGTCGATCGCATCGTGCGCCGGATAGACGCGCTCGTCGTAGCGGGTGCCGAGGCTGGCGGCAACGTGGCCGCCGGCGGAGAAGCCGATCGCGCCGACCCGCTGCGGGTCCACGCCGTAGTCGGCGGCACGCGCGCGAATCAGGCGCAGCGCGCGCTGCGCGTCGGCCAGCGGCAGGTCGCGCTGCGCCGCCGCGTCCGCGCCGCCGGCTTCCGCGTCGGGCAGCCGGTAACGCAGCACGAACAGGGTGATGCCGGCCTGTTCGGCGAAGATCGGCAGCAGCGCCGTGCCTTCCTTGTCCAGCACGATGCGCGCGTAGCCGCCGCCGGGGGCGACCAGCAGCGCACTGCCGTTCGGCGTCTTCGGCCGGTACACCACCAGATAGGGCTGGTAGCGGCCGCTGATGGCGCGGTCGGGCAGCGCCGGATCGTCGCTGCGGTCGACGATGCGCGCCTGCTCCGGATCGGGCGCGGAACCCGGCGCCGGACCCGGCCACAGCGGGATGCGCGCCGCCTGCTCGACGGCGGTCTCGCTGCCGGGATGCTCCGCGGCCGCGGCAGGGCCGGCGCCGGCCAAGCCGACGACCAGCGCCAGCAGCGCGCCACGTGCAGCCGGCCGCACCGCGCGCGACAGCGCCGCCACGATGCCAGTGCACGACAGCCCTCGTGGCGCCGCTGCGGCTGTGCCCGGCTCCGGCCTGCCGATCTCTTTCTGGATTCGCCTCATTGCCATGTTCCCTCACAAACGTACGCGCTCGATCGGCCGCCTCGGCAACGCCACGCGGCAAGCGCCAGCAAGTATCCGCAGCACGGGTTAAAGAGGTGGCAGCCTGCGCCGCCCGCCGCCCGCCGCCCGCCGCCCGCCGCCCGCCCCGAGTCCCGAGTCCCGAGTCCCGAGTCCCGAGCTTTTGCCGCACCGCACATTGCCAATGACACCGGTTTACCATATACAACTGCGCAACGCGTTGTCGATGAGCGGCGCAGCAATTTTCCCGATCCCCAACCTTTTTGCGGAGATGCCCTTGAGCACTCATTCCGGCCCTTCGGATACGCCAGCGTCCGCGTTGGCCGACATCGCGGCCCGCTTCGTCCAGGCCCGCCAGCAAGGCCGTTCGCTGCCCGATTTCCCCGGCACCATCCCCGACGACCTGGAAACCGCCTACCGCGTGCAGGACCTGGCGATCGCGCAATGGCCGGACCAGGTGGTCGGCTGGAAGGTCGGCTACATCGGCGCCGAGCGCCGCGACCACTCCGGCGACGAGCGCCTGCTCGGCCCGATCTTCGCCCGCAACCTATGGAATGCCACCGGTGGAACAACGGACATCCCGGTGTTCGCCGGCGGCTTCGGCGCGGTCGAGGCCGAGTACGTGATGCGCCTGGATGCGGACGTGCCGGCCGACCAGTTGCACTGGACCCCGGAGCAGGCCGCGCAGGTGCCGTCCACGCTGTTCATCGGCGTGGAAGTGGCCAGCAGCCCGCTGGCCACGATCAACCAGCTGGGGCCGCGGGTGGTGATCTCCGACTTCGGCAACAACAACGGCCTGATCCTGGGGCCGCAGGTCGCCGACTGGGCCACGCTGGACGAGGCCGCGCTGCTGGCGGAAACCCTGATCGAGGGCCAGCGCGTCGGCAGCGGCGGTGCCACCCTGCTGCCGGGCGGGCTGCGCGCGGCGTTCGCGTTCGCGCTGGCGCGGTCGGCACGTCGCGGCCGGCCGCTCAAGCGCGGCGAGCTGATCGCCACCGGCAACGCCACCGGCATCCACGACATCGCCATCGGCCAGCACGCGACGATCCGTTTCGACGGCTATGGCGAACTTCATTGCAGGGCCGTCGCGGCGTAAGCCGCGGCAGCCGACGACGCGCGGGAGGGCGCAGCATGATCACTCGTAGAGGTTTCCTCGGCGCAGGGCTGGCCGCGGCCGCGGCCGCTGCCGCCCCGCTGGGCACGCTGGCCCAGGCCGGCGGCGGCGGCCGGTTGCTCACCGCCACCGACGTGCACGTGGCCGACTATCCCACCGTGGAGGCGGTGCGCTGGTTCGGGCAGACCCTGGAGCAGCAGACCGGCGGGCGGCTGAAACTGCGCCAGTACCACTCCGGCCAGCTCGGCCGCGAAGCGGAAGCGATCGACATGGCGCGCTTCGGCGCCATCGACATCACCCGGGTCTATTCCGGCGCGCTCAACAACACCTTCCCGCTGACCCAGGCGCTGTGCCTGCCGTACGTGTTCGACTCGGTGCCGCACCTGCGCCGCGCGATCGACGGCCATGTCGGCGACAGCATCCTGGCCAGTTTCGAGCAGCGCGACCTGGTCGGCCTGGCCATCTACGATTGCGGCGCGCGCTGCTTCTACAACACCAAGCACCCGCTGCATCGTCCGGAAGACCTGCATGGCCTCAAGCTGCGCGTGGCCTCGTCGGACATCTTCCTCAAGCTGATGCGCATGCTCGGCGCCAATCCGACGCCGATGTCGCTGGGCGAAACCTTCTCGGCGATGGAGACGCACATGATCGACGGCGCCGAGAACAACATGCGCAGCTTCCAGTCCAGCCGCCATTTCGAGGCCGCGCGCTACTGGTCGCAGAGCGAGCATTCCTACGCGCCGGACGTGCTGGTGATGTCGCGGCGCAGCTTCCAGGCCCTGGCGCCGGGCGACCGCGCGCTGGTGGTGGAGACCGCGCGGCAATCGGTGGCGGTGATGCGCAAGCTGTGGGACGCCTCCGAGTCGAAGGCGCGCCAGGAAGTGACCGACTACGGCGTGCTGGTCAACGAGGTGGACATGCCCGCCTTCCGCAAGGCCGCCGCACCGCTGCTGGCCGAGTACCGGCGGCAGCCGGAGATCGAAGCCCTGTACCGCCGCATCCGCGATTTCGCTTGAGGCCATGCCGATGACCGACCCCGCCATTGCCGTCCCGGTGGCGCCGCTGCAGCGGCTGCTGGACCGGATCTCCAACCTCGCCATCGGCATCGCCGCCGCCGCCCTGCTCGGGCTGGTGGTGGTGCAGGGCTGGCAGGTGTTCACCCGCTACGTGCTCAACAATTCGCCGAGCTGGACCGAGCCGGTGACGCTGCTGCTGCTGAGCACCGCGATGAGCATGGCGGCGGCGGCCGGCGTGCATACCCGGCGCCACTTCGGCTTCTTCCTGCTGGCCGAGAAGATGCACGCCCACGTGCGCCGGGTCATCGACCTGATCCGCCCGCTGACGATCGTCGCCATCGGCGCGGTCATCGCCTGGTGGGGCGGCGTGCTGCTGCTGGACGGGCTGGACATCAAGATGGCCGGCGCCGCGCTGCCGCAGAGCATCAACTACCTGCCGCTGTCGATCGGCGGCGCGCTGATGAGCGTGTTCGCGTTGTATCAGGCGTGGCAGGTGCTGCGCCCGGCCACCGCTGAAGGAGTGAACTGATCCATGGCCATTGCAATCCTGCTCGGGCTGTTCGTGCTGCTGCTGCTGATCGGCGTGCCGGTGGCCTATGCGCTGGGCGCCGCGGCGCTGGCGACGATCCTGTACCTGGACCTGCCGGCCATCGTGCTGGTGCAGCAGATCTCCGCCGGCAGCGGCTCGGCGTCGCTGATCGCCATTCCGTTGTTCATCTTCGCCGGCGAACTGATGCTGCGCGGCGGCATCTCCGAACGCCTGATCGCGCTGGCCTCGTCGTTGGTGGGACGCATGCGCGGCGGCCTGGGCCAGGTCAGCGTGCTGTCCTCGCTGTTCTTCGGCGGCGTGTCCGGTTCGGCCATCGCCGACGTGTCGGCGGTCGGCGGCACCATGATTCCGCAGATGATCAAGCGCGGCTACGACCGCGACTACGCGGTCAACGTAAGCATGACCGCGGCGCTGGTCGCGCTGCTGGTGCCGCCCTCGCACAACCTGATCCTGTTCTCGGCCGCGGCCGGCGGCGGGCTGTCGATCGCCGACCTGTTCGCGGCCGGCATCTTCCCGGCGCTGCTGATGACCGTGGCGATGATGATCACTGGCTATGCGGTGGCGCGCCACCGCGGCTACGGCACCGAGCCGTTCCCGGGCTGGCGCGCGGTGGCGTTGCGCCTGATCGGCGCGCTGCCGGGGCTGGGCCTGGTCGCGCTGATCTTCGTCGGCATCCGCGCCGGCATTTTCACCGCGGTGGAGAGCGCGGCGATCGCGGTGGTGTATGCGTTGCTGGTCACCGCACTGCTGTATCGGCAATTGCGCTGGGCCGAGTTCTTCGCCGCGGTCACGCATGCCTCGCGCACCACCGGCGTGATCCTGTTCGTGATCGCCACCGCGGCGGTGTTCGGCTGGCTGCTGGCCTACCTGCAGGTGCCGGCGGCGGCGGTGAAGCTGCTGCAATCGGTCGCCGACGGCAAGAACACCGTGTTGCTGATGATCGTGATCATGCTGCTGTTGCTGGGCATGTTCATGGACCTGGCGCCGAAGATCCTGATCTGCACGCCGATCTTCCTGCCGGTGGTGAAGGCCTACGGCATCGACCCGATCCACTTCGGGCTGGTGATGGTGCTGGCCGGCGGCATCGGCCTGATCACCCCGCCGATCGGCTCGGTGCTGTTCATCGGCACCTCGATCGGACAGATCACCGTGGCCCAGAGCATGCGCACCATCTGGCCGTTCTGGCTGGCGGCGCTGTGCGTGCTGCTGATCGTGGCGTTCTTCCCGGAACTGTCGCTGTGGTTGCCGCGCGCGCTGCGCGCCTGATCCTTCGTGGCGCGGCCGTCATCGCCGGCCGCGTCCCCGTACGCGCCGGCGGCGCGAACCCAGGAGTGGAATCCATGACTTCGCCTACCACCTCGTCCTCCCTGCGCTGGCTGCTGCTGGCCGGCCTGCTCGCCGCCAGCACGCTGGCCGCGGCGGCCGACTGGAAACGCGGCATCGAGAACCAGCGCATCGCCGACCAGGGCGACGGCAGCTTCCTCAACCCGGTGCTGGCCGGCGACCACCCCGATCCGTCGGTGCTCAAGGACGGCGACGACTACTACCTCACCCTGTCCTCGTTCGATGCCTACCCCGGCCTGCCGATCTGGCATTCGCGCGATCTGGTCAACTGGCAGCCGCTGGGCCACGCCATCACCGAGAACGTCGGCGCGATCTGGGCGCCGGACCTGATCAAGCACGGCGGGCGCTACTACATCTATTTCCCGGCGCGCCGCGGCGAGCAGGGCCAGCGCAGCAACTTCGTGGTCTGGGCCGACGACATCAAGGGGCCGTGGAGCGCGCCGATCGACATCGGCCTGGGCAAGTACATCGACCCCGGCCACGCGGTCGGCGAAGACGGCAAGCGCTACCTGTTCCTGAGCGGCGGCGACTACGTGCAGCTGTCAGACGACGGCCTCAAGGTGGTCGATACGCCCAAGCACGTCTACGACGGCTGGAAGTACCCGGAAAGCTGGGACGTGGAGGCCTATGCGCAGGAAGGGCCGAAGATCACCCGCCACAACGGCTGGTACTACATGACCACCGCGGTCGGCGGCACCGCCGGGCCGCCGACCGGGCACATGGTGATCACCGCGCGCTCGCGTTCGATCCATGGGCCTTGGCAGAACGCGCCGAACAACCCGATCACGCGCACCAAGAGCGCCGCCGAGCCGTGGTGGTCGCGCGGCCACGCGACCCTGGTCGAAGGCACCGACGGCCGCTGGTGGATGCTCTACCACGGCTACGAGAACGGCTACTGGACGCTGGGCCGGCAGGCGCTGCTGGACCCGATCGAGTGGACCGCCGACGGCTGGTTCGTGGCCAAGGGCGGCGATCTCGGCACGCCGCTGAAAAAGCCCAGCGGGCAGGCGCTGCCGCACGGCTTGGCGCTGTCGGACGCGTTCCGCGGCGACCGGCTCGGCCCGCAGTGGTCGTTCTTCAACCCGGGCCGCGACGAGTACCAGCGGCTGTCGTTTGGCGACGGCACGCTGAGCGTGCAGGGCAAGGGCCGTGCGCCGCGCGACAGTTCGCCGCTGACCGTGATCGCCCCCGACACCGCCTACCAGTTCGAAGTGGAGATGGAGATCGAGCCCGGCGCGCAGGGCGGCGCGCTGCTGTTCTACAGCGAGCGCCTGTACGCCGGGGTCGGCAGCAACGGCGAGGCCTTCGTCATGCACCGCTACGGCGAGGAGCGCCCGGCGCAGCTGGCGCCCAGCGCCAAGGGCGGTCGGCTGTGGTTGCGGGTGCGCAACGACCGCCACATCGTCACCATCCACAGCAGCCGCGACGGCAAGACGTGGACCAAGTACCCGGTGCAGATGGAAGTGTCCGGCTACCACCACAACGTCGCCGGCAAGTTCCTGGCGCTGAAGCCGGCGCTGTATGCGGCCGGAAATGGAAAGGTGCATTTCCGTCAATTCCGCTACCGCGCGCTGGACTGAACATGACTACCGGTAGAATCCGTCCTCTTCCGTCCGGTTTTCCGTCCATGGCGCCGAGCAAACCCACTTCCGCCGATGTCCACGCCTCCGTCCACGGCAAGGCGGCGACGATCAACGACATTGCGCGCCTGTCCGGGGTGTCGAAGAAGACGGTGTCGCGGATCATCAACAACTCGCCGCTGGTGCGCAAGGACACGCGCGAGAAGGTCGAGGCGCTGATGCGCGAGGTCGGCTACGCGCCGGATCCGCTGGCGCGCGGACTGGCGTTCCGGCGTTCGTTCCTGATCGGCATGGTGTACGACAACCCCACCGCGCAGTACATCGTGGACATGCAGTACGGCGCGCTGGACGCGCTGCGCGGTTCCAGCTTCGAACTGGTGGTGCATCCGTGCGACAGCCGCAGCCCCGGCTACATCGAGGGCGTGCGCCGCTTCGTGCAGCAGCAGAAACTGCACGGCGTGATCCTGGTGCCGCGCGCCTCCGAGGACCAGGCGCTGGCCGACATGCTCGCCGGCATCGGCGTGCGCTACACCCGCATCGCCTCGCTGCCGCTGGACGCCACCTCGCAGATGGTGGTCACCCACGACCGCGACGGCGCGGCCGAGGCCGCCGACTACCTGCTGTCGCTGGGCCACCGCGAGATCGCACTGATCACCGGTCCCAGCGCCTACCGCTCGGCGCACGAGCGCACCGCCGGCTTCATCGACGCGCTGACCCGGCGCGGCATCGAACTGCCGCCGGAGCGCATCGTCGAGGCCGGCTACACCTTCGAATCCGGCGTGGCCGCGGCCGAGAAACTGCTGCTCGGCAAGCAGCGCCCCAGCGCGATCTTCACCGGCAACGACGAGATGGCCGCCGGCGTGTACAAGGTCGCGCTGCGCGCCAGCATCAACATCCCGCGCCAGCTGTCGATCATCGGCTACGACGACAGCCCACTGGCCTCGCGCCTGTGGCCGTCGCTGACCTCGGTGCGCCGGCACACCCGCGACACCGGCCGCACCGCCGCAGCGATGCTGATCCAGCCCGAAGGCACCCCGGCGCTGGCCGTGGCCAGCGTGCGCCCGCACCTGATCGTGCGCGACTCCTGCCAGCCGCCGGAAGATTGATGAAGCCGCTGAGCCCCTCTCCCTCCGGGAGAGGGGTTGGGGTGAGGGTACGGCGCGAAGCGTCTCGCGGAGTTTGGGTGCACGAGGCTGCGCCCGTACCCTCATCCGCCCCGCGCGGCACCTTCTCTCAACGGGAGAAGGGAGCAGCCGTAGCCCCTCTCCCCTCGGGAGAGGGGTTGGGGTGAGGGTACGGCGCGAAGCGTCTCGCGGAGTTTGGGTGCATGAGGCTGCGCCCGTACCCTCATCCGCCCCTGCGGGGCACCTTCTCCCGATGGGAGAAGGGAGCAGCCGTAGCCCCTCTCCCGTCGGGAGAGGGGTTGGGGTGAGGGTGCGGCGCGAAGCGTCTCGCGGAGTTTGGGTGCATGAGGCTGCGCTCGTACCCTCATCCGCCCCTGCGGGGCACCTTCTCCCGATGGGAGAAGGGAACACCCGTTTCTTGCACTGCGCAATGACACCGGTTTACCAGAGCCGCTAGAATAGCCTTCTGCGGGCCGTCGCCTGGCCCCTGCTTGCCCCGGAGATCCCCATGTCCCTGTACTGCAAGACCCACTACGCCACCCATCCCGATGCCATCAAGGGCGCCAGCAACGACCAGCTGCGCGAGCTGTACCTGCTCGATGGCCTGTTCGTCGACGACGCGGTCACCCTGAAGTACACCCACTACGAGCGCTTCGTGCTCGGTGGCGCGGCGCCGGTGAACAAGGCCGTGCAACTGCCGAAGCAGACCGAGCCTGCGTCCGCCGCCGGCCATCCGTTCCTGGAGCGTCGCGAGCTGGGCGTGATCAACGTCGGCGCCGGCAGCGGCACGGTCACCGTGGACGGCACCGCCTACACGCTGGGACCGAAGGACGGCCTGTACGTGGCGATGGGCAGCGAGGAGGTGGTGTTCGCCTCCGACGATGCGGCCAACCCGGCCCGGTTCTACCTGGCCTCGACCCCGGCGCATGCGCGTTTCCAGACCAAGCAACTGTCGATCAAGGACGCGGTGGCGCTGGACCGCGGCGCGCTGGAGACCAGCAACGAGCGCACCATCTACCAGTTCATCGTGCCGGCCACCTGCCAGTCCTCGCAGCTGCTGCTGGGGCTGACCGTGCTCAAGCCCGGCAGTGTCTGGAACACCATGCCGCCGCACCTGCACGACCGCCGCAGCGAGGTCTATTTCTACTTCGACCTCGGCGCCAACGATCGCGTCTACCACTTCATGGGCGAGCCCGACGCGCAGCGCCACATCGTGATCCAGAACGACGAAGCCGTGGTGTCGCCGCCGTGGTCGATCCACATGGGCGCCGGCACCAGCAACTACGCCTTCATCTGGGCGATGGGCGGCGAGAACCTGGACTACACCGACATGCACGTGCTGGACATCTGCCAGCTCAAGTAGGCCGCCATGCGCGCCGCCGCCGCGTTTTTGACCGCATCCGCATCACCTCATAGGAAGCATCCGCAATGACGAACCCGTTCAGTCTCGAAGGCAAGGTCGCCCTGGTCACCGGCGCCAACACCGGCCTCGGCCAGGGCATCGCGCTGGCGCTGGCGCAGGCCGGCGCCGACATCGCCGCCGCCGGCATCCAGGCGCCCACCGAGACCGAGGAAAAGGTCAAGGCGCTGGGCCGCCGCTTCGTCGCCATCGAAGCCAACCTGATCAGCATCGAGCCGGTGCAGCGCGTGCTCGACGAGACCCTGGCCGGCCTTGGCCGCCTCGACATCCTGGTCAACAACGCCGGGCTGATCCGCCGCGCCGACGCGGTGGATTTCAGCGAGCAGGACTGGGACGACGTGATGAACGTCAACATCAAGTCCGCGTTCTTCATGTCGCAGGCCGCCGGCCGCCACTTCATCGCCCAGGGCAGCGGCAAGATCATCAACATCGCCTCGATGCTGTCGTTCCAGGGCGGCATCCGCGTGCCTTCCTACACCGCCAGCAAGTCCGGCATCGCCGGCATCACCCGTCTGCTGGCCAACGAGTGGGGCGCCAAGGGCCTGAACATCAACGCCATCGCGCCGGGCTACATGGCCACCGACAACACCGCGCAGCTGCGCGCCGACGCGGCGCGCAACCAGTCGATCCTGGAGCGCATCCCGGCCGGTCGCTGGGGCGTGCCGGAAGACCTCGGCGGCACCGCGGTGTTCCTGGCCAGCAGCGCCTCGGACTACGTCAACGGCACCATCATCCCGGTCGACGGCGGCTGGCTGGCGCGCTGAGCCAAGCACGCAGCGTGCGCTGCTTCCTTCTCCCCCCGGGAGAAGGTGCCCGCAGGGCGGATGAGGGTTGGCCCGCACGCACACCATCCAGATGCAGACGGCGGTCGGCGCCACATCAATCACACGCACCATCTTCCCCCGCAATCGGAGACACCATGAAAATCGCACTGATGAACGAATTCAGCCAGGCCGGCAAGAACCCGGTGATCCTGCAGCAGCTCACCGACGTGGCGAGCGCGCAGGGCCACAGCGTGTTCAACGTCGGCATGGACGGCGACGACGATCATCGCCTGACCTACATCCACCTGGGCATCGTCGCCAGCCTGCTGCTCAACTCCAAGGCGGTCGACTTCGTCGTCGCCGGCTGCGGCACCGGCCAGGGCGCGATGATGTCGCTCAACGCCTACCCGGGCGTGTTCTGCGGCTACTGCATCGAGCCGACCGACGCCTACCTGTTCGCCCAGGTCAACAACGGCAACGCGCTGGCGCTGGCCTTCGCCAAGGGCTATGGCTGGGGCGCGGAAATCAACGTGCGCTACATCTTCGAGAAGGCCTTCAGCGGCGAGCGCGGCATGGGCTACCCGGCCGAGCGCCGCGAGTCGCAGCAGGCCAATGCCGGCATCCTCGCCCAGGTCAAGCAGGCCACCGCCAAGTCCTACCTGGACGGCCTGCGCGCGATCGATCCGGAACTGGTCAAGCAGGCGGTCGGCGGCGAGCGCTTCCAGCAGTGCTTCTTCGACAACGCGCAGGACGCCGAGATCCGCAGCTTCGTCGCCGGCGTGCTGGGCAAGCCGGAAGCCGCCGCGGCCTGACCGCACAGCGCCACGCTCGAACCCCTCTCCCGCGAGAGAGGGGTTTGGGGTGAGGGCCGAACACGATCGACCAAGCGGCACCACGCTTCCCATCGGCTTGGCGTGCTTCCCGCCGACAGGCGCAGGATGCCAAGCGCATACACAGCGCAGCGGAGTCCACCATGCGTCTGCTCTTTTCTGCATTGCTGTCGCTCTGCGCCGGGATCGCCTGCGCCGAGCCGCAGCGCGTGTTCATCGCCGGCGATTCCACCGCGGCCGACTACGGTCCCGAACGCGCGCCGCAGGCCGGCTGGGGCCAGGCCTTGCAGAGCTATCTGGATCCGGCCGCCTGGCAGGTGCGCAACCACGCCAAGGGCGGGCGCAGCGCGCGCAGCTTCATCGCCGAAGGCCGCCTCGACGCCATCGCCAAGGACCTGCGCCGCGGCGACGTGCTGCTGATCCAGTTCGGCCACAACGACGCCAAGGTCGAAGACCCTATGCGTTACGACGACCCGGACACCGCTTACCCGCAGTATCTGATGCGCTACGTGCAGCTGGCCCGCGACAAGCGCGCCACGCCGGTGTTGATCACTCCGGTCGCGCGGCTGCTGTACGACTTCGGTTCGCTGCTCGACACCCACGGGCTGTACACCCAGGCGGTGAAACAGCTGGCCACGCGCGAGCACGTCGCGCTGATCGACCTCAACGCCAGTTCCACCCGCTGGATCCGCGCGCTGGGCGAGCAGGGCGCCAAGCCGTACTTCATGTTCGTGCCCGAGCAGAACAAGGCCGACGGCACCCACTTCAGCACCGCCGGCGCCACCGCCGTGGCCTGCCTGGTGCTGCGCGACTGGGTGGCGTCGACGCCCGAGCTGAAGCCGGCCTTGAAGCGCGACATCGACTGCGACGTGAGTCAGCCCGCAGGGCAGGGCAGCGAGCCGGCCAAGCCCTCGCGCGTGGTCCACGAGCGCGATATCGGCATCAGTCAGCCCGGCCCGCACGGCGGCGCCGGGCCGACCACCGCGTATCCCTTCTTCGCCGACGACAAGGACCTGCCCTTCGTGCTGCGCAAGCGCGTGCTGCACAAGGGCGCGGGCATCGGCCTGCACCCGCAGCACAAGGACGAGATCTATTACATCGTCAGCGGGCAGGGCAGCTACGTGCTGGATGGCAAGCAGTACGACGTGGCGGCAGGCGATGCGCTGCTGACCCGGGTGGGCAGCCTGCATGCGCTGCAGCAGCGGGGGGAGCAGGATCTGGTGGTGCTGCTGGCGTATCCGCGGTGAAGCCAGCCGGGCAGAGCCTGGCTCTACCGGCGCCAACCTTCAAAAGCCATTGATGCTTTTGAAGGATGGCGCCATAAACTTCAAAAGCGTAAAGTGCTTTTGAAGTTTAGGGCGGAGGGTTCCATGCGACGGGAAGACATAGCGGTCCCACTGCGCCAGTACCTGGTGCCGGTCGAAGGTCGCCCGAACCTGGTGGCCATGGCAGCCCCGCCAACGCCGCGCAGGCTGCCCGCTGGGCAGTCGGGCAACCGCGAACTGTTCGCTGGCGCCAACGCGGCGCTGGCCCGGCTGGAACAGGCAATGCGCCACTGGCCTGCCCCGGATCTGGTCACCCGTACCTTGGCGCGACGCGAAGCCGTGCAGAGCTCCCAGATAGAAGGGACCCAGACCGATCTGGACCAGTTGCTGGTGTATGAAGCTACCCTTGGCCTCGACGGCCTGCCCGCCGACGTGGTGGTCACCGAGCGTTACGTACAGGCGCTGCAGGACGGCCTTGAAGCGGTCAGGGAGCGGGGTAGGCCCGCCATCGACCTTGCGCTGGTCAATCACCTGCACGCAGTGCTGATGCAGGACACGCCCGAGCATTTCCCAAAGGGCAGCTATCGTCAGGAACAGGCCGTCATCGGCCCGTTGGGAGGACGCCTTGAAGACGCACGCTTCGTTCCTTCGCCGCCGGACCGGATCGGCGAGGCGATGCAGGAACTGGAACGGCAGATGCTGCAGTACCAGGCGGCGGAAGACGAACAGTTCGAACTGAACATCCTTGCCCAGCTCGCCATCGCGCACGCCCAGTTCGAAACCATCCATCCATACAAGGATGGCAATGGACGCACCGGTCGGCTGCTGATGCCGCTGATACTGGCGGCAGAAGGATATCCACCGCTGTACCTGTCCGGCGCATTGCTCCGAAGCAAGGACACCTACTACGAAGCGCTCAACCAGGTGCAGATCAAAGGCAACTGGGTACCGTGGATGGATATGGTCTCCAAGGCCGTGGTGGAGTCGGCGAACGATGCGATCGCCATCGCCGAGGACATGCAGCAGCTTGTAGCAGAGTGGTCGGTGAAGGTAGGCCGCTATCGCGGCGATTCTGTCGCGCGCCGGCTTCCCGCGCTGCTGGTCGGCCATCCGGTGGTCACGGCGTCACAGGTTGCTTCGCTGCTGGATGTGTCTGACCGGTCAGCGCTTACCGGCATCTATGCGCTCGAGGAGGCCGGAATCCTGTCGAAGGGCAACGAGAAGAAGTGGGGCAGGACGTACCACGCCCACGCCGTCCTCAAGCGACTCAACCAGCCACCAGCGCGCGTGGCTACGCGGCCGCGTTGAAAGCAGCCGGGCAGGGCCCGGCTCTACGGTTAAACGTCGCCGCCTTCCGCCCAGCCTTCGCCGGTGCCCTTCTGGTACACGCGGTCGCCTTCCTGAACCTCGCCGGCCGGCAGGTGCTCCTGGGTTTCCAGCGCCACATAGATCGGAGTGAAGTCCGGCGCAGTCGCCTGCATCAGCTGCTCGAAGCTGTCGATGACGAAGTAGGTCTTCTGGAAGGTGTCGATGCGGTAGCGGGTGCGCATGATTCGCGCCAGGTCGAAGCCGATGCGGTTGGGCGCGGCCGATTCCAGCGCGTACAGCGATTCGCCCTTGGACGAAACGATGCCGGCGCCGAAGATGCGCAGGCCGTCGGCGCTGGCGATCAGTCCGAACTCCACCGTGTACCAGTACAGGCGGGTGAGGTTCTGCAGCGCGTCCGGGCCGATGCCGTGCGCCTTCACCCCGCCGCGACCATAGGCTTCCATGTAGTCGGCGAACAGCGGATTCATCAGCAGCGGCACGTGGCCGAACAGGTCGTGGAACAGGTCCGGCTCGGCGATGTAGTCGATCTGCTCGGGACGGCGGATCCACCAGGTCACCGGGAAGCGGCGATTGGCCAGGTGGTCGAAGAAATCCAGTTCCGGCAGCAGGCCTTCGACTCCGACCAGGGTCCAGCCGGTGGCCGCGCCCAGCACCTCGTTGAGTTGCTCGAAGCGCGGGATCGCCTGCGGGTTCATGCCCATCGCGTCCTGCGCCTGCAGGAACTCGTCGCAGGCGCGGCCGACCAGCAGTTCGCGCTGGCGCTGGTACAGCGTGCCCCAGGTGGCGTGGTCGTCGGCGCTGTAGCTGTCCCATGGCTGCGCGACCACGGCCGTGGTGTAGACCGGCACGTAGCCCTTGTCGGTCTGCTGGTGTTCGACGCGGCGCGGTGCGGTGTCCATGGGCGGTAGCTCCGGAAGAGTGCCTGTGATGGTAGGCGCCAAGCCACGCAATGGGCTTGCGAAGTTGCGCGCTTGCGGCCGCTGCGCGCAAGATTGTTGCACCAAATCCATGTTGCAGAGCAATAAATGACCGATTCGGCCGCGTTCGACCGCACCGACCTGCGCCTGCTGGCCCTGCTGCAACGGCAGGGCCGGGCCAGCAATGCCGAACTGGCGGCCCAGGTGAACCTGTCGCCGTCGGCCTGCCTGCGCCGGGTGCAGCGGCTGGAGGCCGACGGGATCGTGGCCGGCTACGCGGCACGCCTGGTGCCGGGCGCGATCGGCCTGGGTCTGCAGGCCTTCGTCCGCGTGCAGCTGGAAAAGCATGGGCAAAGCGGCATCGCCCACTTCGCCGACAGCGTGCAGGGCTGGGACGAGGTGGTCGCCTGCCACGCGCTGACCGGCGACATGGACTACCTGCTGCACGTCTACGTGCGCGATCTGGCGCATTTCTCCGCCTTCCTGCTGGACAAGCTGCTCAACGCCGCCGGCGTGGCCGACGTCAATTCCAGCTTCGTGCTGCGCACGGTCAAGGACTTCGCGGGCCTGCCGCTGCCGCGCGGCTGAGCGGCGATCGGGACGACAGCACGCGTGCCGAACGGCGCCAGCGCTTGTTAAGTTGTTGCTAACGATTTACATTTGCGTCTCGCGACGGCCGCAGCCGGCCCAGCGTCTCCCGCTCGATCCCGCCAGCCCGACTCTGGGCCAGCCATGCCGGATATCCGTGCCGTGGAGCCCGTCTGCGCCCGTCCGTTTCCTCTCCCCCTCGGCGGCGCGCCTGCATCGGTCGCCGCCGCTCAACGACGACGCCGATTCCATGACCCGCTCCCCCACGCGCCACCTGCTGCATCTCGCCCTGCTGTCCGTCCTGTCCACCACCACCGCGCCCTTGCACGCGGCCGACGCGGCGGCCGATGCCGGCGCCGCTCAGCCCACCACGCTGGACAAGGTCGAGGTCAGCGGCAGCCGTGCGCGCGCGCAGCCGTCGACGACCACGCGCCTGCCGCTGACCCTGCAGGAGACGCCGCAGTCGGTCAGCGTGCTCGGCCTGCAGCGGTTGGAGGAGGAATCGCTGTTCAGCGTCAACGATGTGCTGCGCAACGTCACCGGCGTCAACGTGTCCTTCTACGACACGCAACGCCCGCTGTATTTCGCGCGCGGCTTCCAGATCACCGACTTCCAGGTCGACGGCCTGCCGACCTACAGCGGTTCGACCAACCAGGAATACGACATGGTCTTCTACGACCGCGTCGAAGTGATCCGTGGCGCCAATGGCCTGCTCAGCGGCGCGGGCATCCCCTCGGCCACGGTCAACATGCTGCGCAAGCGTCCGGGCAAGAGCTTCGACGCCTCGTTCGCGGCCACCGCCGGCAGCTGGGACTTCCGCCGCACCCAGGCCGACGTGACCGCACCGCTCACCGACGACGGCCGTTTCCGCAGCCGCGTCGTCGCCGCCTGGCAGGACCGCGACTACTACTACGACCATTACCACGAGCAGAAGATGTCGGGCATGGCGGTGCTGGAAGGCGACCTGACCGACGCCACCACGGTCACCGTCGGCTACCAGCGCCAGGACAACGATCCGGTCGGCTCGACCTGGGGCACGGTGCCGTACTTCGCCGCCGACGGTTCCTTCGCCGACCTGCCCAGTTCGACCAACCTGGCGCCGAAGTGGTCGCGCTGGCAGCGCGACACGCACACCGCCTTCGCCAACCTGGAGCAGCGCTTCGGCGAGGACTGGCTGCTGAAGGTCAACGTCGCCCGCACCGAGGGCGAGGTGCGCAATCTGCGCGTGTACGGCAGCGGCTACCCGGACGCGCGCGATGGCAGCGGCATCTATCTGCGCGCCGCCGCCGGCGAGACCGCCGATACGCGCGACGGCGTGGACGTGTACCTCTCCGGCACCTTCCCGCTGTTCGGCCGCGACCACGACCTGGTCGTCGGCGGCAGCTGGCAGGACCTGCAATCGACCGCCTCCACGCTGGCGCTTCGCTATCCCGGCGACTGGGCCAGCTGCGGCCGCGAGCGCTGCTATTACATCCCCAACGTCCACGACTGGGATGGCGACATTTCCGAGGTGACCTATGCGCGCACCGGCGCCTCGCGCGTGGCGCGCACCACCCAGCGCGGCGTGTACGCGTCCACGCGCCTGCGCCTGGCCGAGCCGCTGTCGCTGATCGCCGGCGCGCGCCTGAGCTCGTGGGAAACGCGCACGCGCGCCTACGACACCAGCGGCGCCTACACCGGGACCAGCGGCCACTACGAGGTCAGCGACGAAGTCACGCCCTACGTCGGCCTGGTCTACGCCATCACCCCGGAGATCTCCGCCTACGCCAGCTACACCGAGATCTTCAACCCGCAGAACTACAAGGACAAGGACAACAACCTGCTGGCGCCGGTGGAAGGCTCCAACCTGGAAGCGGGGGTCAAGGCGCAGCTGGGCGATGGCCGCGCACTGCTCGGCGCGGCGGTGTTCGAGGCGCGGCAGGACAACTACGCGGTGCGCGACATGAGCCAGCCCGAAGCGTCGCTGCCCGACGGCAGCTCGGCCTACCTCGGCATCGACGGCACCAAGAGCCGCGGCTGGGAAGTGGACGTCAGCGGCGAGCTGCGCCCGGGCTGGACGCTCAACGCCGGCTACACCCACGCCAAGGTCACCCGCGCGCCGACCG
The DNA here is from genome assembly GCF_035026585.1 of Xanthomonas sp. WHRI 7945. NCBI lineage: Bacteria > Pseudomonadati > Pseudomonadota > Gammaproteobacteria > Lysobacterales > Lysobacteraceae > Xanthomonas > Xanthomonas sp. WHRI 7945. The sequence continues at coordinate 78,683 of NZ_JAYIQP010000016.1, read as the reverse complement.
ACGCGATCTACGCCAACCTGCCGGAAGACTATCTGCAGCTGTCCACCCAGTGGCGCCTGCCGGGCGCCTGGCAACGCCTGAGCATCGGCGGCGGGCTCAGCTGGCAGAGCGCGGTGCGCGGCTACAACATCCTGCGTCCGGTGGGCGACGGCAGCGGCGCCGAGGTGCCGGTCACCGTGGTGCAGGACGCCTACACGCTGGTGCACTTCAACGCGAACTACCAGCTCAGCACGCAATGGACCGCGACGCTGGCGGTGCGCAACGCGCTGGACAAGAAGTACTGGGCCAACCTCGATTACCAGAACTACGGCGAACCGCGCTTCGTCAGCTTCACCTTGCGCTGGCGTTACTGAGGCGTGCGTAGGAGCGGTGGGCGTGGACGCCTAGCCGCTCCTGTCATCGCGCCCGAATTGCGCCGGGTGCCTGCGGTTGCCGTGCTAGCTCAGTCCTGCTTCTTGCACGGATCGTCGCGACCGATCAGGCGGCCCAGGCGCGAGCGCGGTTCGCACGGCGGGGCGACCGGCTGTGCGGCCTTTGCGGCAGCGGCGGCGGCCGCGGCGCGCTGTTGCTGCAGCTGCGCCAGCTTGGCCTTGATCTGCGGCATCGCCGCCAGCGCGGCCTTTTCGCCTTCCAGGATGGCGGCATTGCGCTGGGCGAAGTCGGCGGCGCCGATGTCGTTGACCTTGGGCCGGATCACGATGTCCGCGCGCGCCAGTTCCTGCTGGCCCAGGCGCTGGCCCATGATTGCGATCGACTGGTTGACGATGCCGAGCATGCCACCCGGGTTCTTGCCGCTGGCCTTGCTGGAGATGTCCACCGCGACCACGAAATCGGCGCCGAGCTGGCGCGCGGCGTCCACCGGCACCGGGCTGACCACGCCGCCGTCCACATAATGGAACTTGCCGATGGTAACCGGTTCGAACACGCCGGGAATGCTGCTGGAGGCGCGCACCGCCTGGCCGGCGTTGCCGCGCACGAACACGGTGCGCTCGCCGTCCTCCAGGCGCGTGGACACCGCGGCGAAGGGCTTGCCGAGTTTTTCGATCGGGCGGTTCTTGAGCTGGGCGTTGACGTAGTCCTGCAGCGCCTGGCCCTGCACCAGGCCGCCGGAGAACAGGCGCATGTCGCGGATGCTGGTCTCGTCCAGCGCCACCGCGGCCTGCTGCATCTGGAACGCGTCCATGCCGCTGGCGTACAGCGCGCCGACCACGCTGCCGGCGCTGGTGCCGGACACCACCACCGGTTCCAGCCCGTTGGCCTGCAGCATCTTGATCACGCCGATATGGGCGAAGCCTTTGGCCGCGCCGCCGCCCAGGGCGATGCCGATGCGCAGCGGCTTGGCCGCGGCGGTCGGTGCCGGTCCCACGACCACCGGCGCCGGCGGTGCCGGCTTGGGGTCGCCGCCGCAGCCCGCGAGCAGGCCGAACAGGGACAGGGACAGGAGCAGGCGCGGGGAACGGAAGGCGGTCATGGAGGCGGTGTCGTGGAAGGGAGGGCGGAGCCGGCGCGAGCATACCGGGATCCGCCTGCACCGCCCACGACCGGAGGTCATGCCGGGTGGCGGACGCGGCGCCGCCCCACGAAAGGCGCCGCCGCTACCAGCGCAACAGACGTGGGCCGAGCGCGGCGCCGAGGGCGGTCGGCAGCGCCATTCCGAGCACGTACCAGAGCGCCCAGAACGGGACCGCCATCTCCGGGCAATGGATGCAATAGGCCATGGTCGCCAGCGCGCCGCCGAGCAGCCCGCCGGCGGCGCCGGCTACGCGCAGGCGGGTCGGCGCCAGTCCGCGCAAGGCCCAGAACACGCTGGCGAAGCTCGGAATCGACAGCAGCGCGATATTGAACGGGCAGCTGTGCCAGCTCTGGCCCTGCAGCAATGGCAGGCGTAGGTCCGCCGGCGCCGCCCACAGCGCGGTGCTGGCGGCGATCCACAACGCCACGACCGGGACGCCGATCGCGATGGCGGCGGTGCCGACCCGCCGCCCGGGCGTGGCCAGGCGCCAGGTCGCCAGGCCGGCGCCAGCGGCCATGCACGCGGCGAAGCCCAGCTTCGCCCAGAACGCCGGATCCGCAGTCGCCACCGCCAGATCCGGGCGGATCCCGAACACCGCTGATGCCAACAGCAGCGCACCCAGCAGCCCGCTCGGCAGCGCCAGCGCGAACCGCTCGGCAGAGGCATGCCGGTCCACGCGCAAGGGTTCCTGCGCCAGCAGCGCAATCAATTCATCGGTCTTCATGTCGTACTCCTGATCTTCAGCGCCAGCGCCTTGAGTCCGCGGTGCACGCCGATCTTGACCGCCGATTCGGACATGCCGGTCAACCTGGCGGTTTCGCTGACCGACAGGCCCTGCAGCTTCACATGCACGATCGGCAAGCGGTGCCGGTCCGGCAACTGCTCCAGCAGCCGGCCGATTTCATGGCGGGCGTGCGCCGGCGCGTCGTCCGCATGCGCGAACAGATCGGCGGCGGCGGTCAGCGGCAGTTGCAGCGGACCTTTGCGTGCATGCGCCCGGTAGAAGTCCAGCAGCTTGTAGCGGGCGACCGCATAGACCCACGCGGTCAGCGGCTCGCTGCGGCGGTAGGTGTGGCGGCTGTTGTGGATGGCCAGCAGGGTTTCCTGCAGGACGTCTTCGACGTCGTCGGGCGCATGGCTCAGGCGTCGGCGCAGGAAACCGCGCAGGTGGGCGCTGAGCTCGTCCAGAAACGCGCGATAGTCGCGCGCGTCGCCCTCCAGGCCGGCCACGAACAGCAGGTGCAGGCGCGCTTCCACCGCCTGCAGTGCGTCCAGGCGGCTCATCGCGGCACGCTGCCGGCGGCCCGGGATGGGACGTGGGCACGGCGCGAACGGCGGATGCACATGCAGCGCTCTCCACGGCGGTCTGGCGGGCGCCGGACACGCAGGATAGGACGGCGCCGGCCTGGACGCCGGATCTGCGTCCCGTGCCCGACCGCCATTGCCGCCACCGCCGTGGACCCGGCAGCGCCTGGCGCCGGCGCCGGTTCCCGCCATCCAGGGCGGGCTACCGCGCACAGGCCCGCCGCCGCCGCGACCAATGGCGCCGCAGGCGCAGGGGCGACGGCCACCGCCACCATCGCTGTCTCGCTGTTCACTCCGGTTTCCCTGCCCCTTATCGATTCAGAGGTAGTTCGTCGCATCCGCGACGGCGGTTACAGCCAGCGACAGAAATTTTTCAGTTCCGACTCGGCCATTGGCTGTAACCGTGGCGGCATTCGTGGCGAATTGCAGAAAGGATCCGGTCGCATGGTGCGCTCGCGATCCGTTCCCTCTCTTCACCCGTTTCCACAGGAGCATCCCATGAACGTACGCAACGCTGCAGCGTCGGCCCTGACCTTGGCGGCCCTCGTCACCGGAGCCGCGATGGCGCAGGGCGCCGACCCCTCCGCGCAGCCCAAGCCGATGGAAAAGTGCTATGGCGTCGCCAAGGCCGGCCAGAACGATTGCAAGGCCGGCGCCGGCACCAGTTGCGCGGGCACGTCCAAGCGTGACTACCAAGGCAATGCCTGGAAGAACGTACCGGCCGGCACCTGCGTCGGCATCAAGACGCCGAAGGGCCATGGCACGCTGACCCCGGTCGGCGCCTGAGCGCGGCGCCGCGGCGATGCAGCTCGGCGCCGGCATCGGCCTGAAGCCGCAGCACTACGCGCAGGCGCTGGACTGCCCTGCGCAAGGGCTGTGGTTCGAGGTGCATCCGGAGAACTACCTGGTCCAGGGCGGGCCGCGGCTGGCCTGGCTCGAGGCGATCGCCGCGCGCCACCCGCTGTCGCTGCACGGCGTGTCGCTGTCGCTGGCGGCCGATGCCGATCCGGACGCGCGGCACCTGCACCGCCTGGCCGCGCTCGCCGAGCGCGTCCAGCCGTGGCAGATGTCCGAGCACCTGGCGTGGTCGGTCTGGCGTGGGCGCTACCACCCGGATCTGTTGCCGGTCCCGCGCAGCGCCGCAGCGCTGGTGCGCGTGGTGAGCAATGTCCAGCGCGCGCAGGAGGCGCTCGGCCGCACCCTGGCGATCGAGAACCCGAGCCATTACCTGGCGCTGCCCGGGCATGCATGGAGCGAACCGGATTTCCTGTCCGAACTGGTGCGGCGCAGCGGTTGCCGGCTATTGCTGGACATCAACAATGCATACGTCAGTGCGCACAACCTGGGTTTCGATGCCTATGCCTACCTGGACGCCTTCCCCGCCGATGCCGTGGTCGAAGTCCACCTGGCCGGCCATGCCGAGGATGCGGCGGACCAGCAGGCGCTGCTGATCGATTCGCACGACGCGCCGGTGGACGACGCGGTCTGGCGCCTGTACGCGCATTTCCTGGACATCGCCGGGCCGCGGCCGACATTGATCGAGCGCGATGGCGACGTGCCCGCATTCGATGCGCTGCTGCTGGAGCGCGATCGCGCGCAGCGCTTGCTGGAGCGGGCGACGACGCGGCGGCGGTGTGCGGCATGACCGCGTTGGCGCAGTTCCAGGACGGCTTCGCGCGCGCGCTGTACGGCGATAGCGATGCCGAAGGGCTGGCGACGCAGCCGGGATTCCGCATCTATCGCAATACCGTGCTGCGCGCCTGTATCGATGCGCTCCAGGAAAATTTTCCGAGCGTACGCAGGCTGGTGGGTGAGGCGTGGTTCGAAGACGCGGCGCGTGCCTACGCCCAGCGCTGCCCACCCGACGATGCGCGCCTGCTGCACTACGGCGGTGACTTCGATGCGTTTCTCGCCGCGCTTCCCGAGGCCGGACAACTGCCCTACCTGCCGGGCGTGGCGCAACTGGACCGTAGCTGGCGCGAGGCGTATGTCGCGGCCGATGCCGCTGCGCTGGATCCGTTGGCCGTGGCAACGCTGGCCGCCGAACGGCTGGCCGGTGCGCGCCTGACCGTGCATCCGAGCGCGCGCTGGCATTGGTTCGAGGCGTTGCCGGTGTACGCGATCTGGTGTGCGCAGCGCGATGCGGCGCCGGTACCCGACCTGGAGTGGCGCGGCGAAGGCGCGCTGCTGCTGCGGCACGGCGGCCAGGTGCAGCGGCATGCGCTGGGCTTGGGCGGTTGCGTGCTGCTGGAGGCCTGCCACGGCGGCGCCACGCTGCATGCCGCGGCAGAGCGGGCGCAGCAGGCCGAGCCCATGCTGGCGTTGGCGGCCACGTTCGCAACGCTGCTGGGCGCCGGTGCTTTTTCTTCCCTCGACCTTTCTTCCACGCAAGGAATTCCATGACGCCCATCCTCGCTTCCCCGGACCTGCGCGCGCGCTGGAATCGCTTCGCAGCCGCCGTGTCGCAGCGCATCGGCCACTCCGCGCTGGCGCTGTTGTTCCGGCTGTCGATCGCCGCGATTTTCTTCCTGTCCGGACGCACCAAGGTCAGCGGCGCGCTGACCATCACCGACAGCACCTACGCGTTGTTCCGCGAGGACTACCGCGTGCCGCTGCTTGCGCCGGAGCTGGCAGCGCACCTGGCCGCGTATGCCGAACATCTGTTCCCGCTGCTGCTGGTGCTGGGCCTGTGCACCCGGCTGTCGGCGCTGGCGCTGCTGGGCATGACCGCGGTGATCGAGATCTTCGTCTATCCCGATGCCTGGCCCACGCACCTGAGCTGGGCCGCGCTGCTGTCGTACCTGATCGTCCGCGGTGCCGGCCGCGTATCGCTGGACCGGCTGCTGCGCATCGCCTGACCGTCGCATCGCGGTGTAACCGCGGCGGCGCTTGCGCCGAAGTACCTGCTGCCAATCCGGCATCCGTCCATCCCCGAGGAACGTCCATGATCGCTACCCGTACCGTCACCGGCTTCGCCGCCACCGCCGCCCTGCTCGCCGTCGCCGCCGCCAGCGTCCCGGCCACCGCCAGCGCCACCGCCAAGGGCGATGCCAAGGTCGTGGCCTGCTATGGCATCAACAGCTGCAAGGGCCAGTCCGACTGCAAATCCGGCAGCCACGAGTGCAAGGGCCAGAACGCGTGCAAGGGCCAGGGCTTCAAGGACGTGACGGTGAAGCAGTGCACCGCGGCCGGCGGCTCGCTGACCGCCCCCGCCGGCTGAGCCGACGCCTGGGTCCCGGCCGGCGCCACGCGCGCCGGCCGGGACGACGAACGAGACCCTGCGCCAGATGGACACGATCGCGCCTTTCCACGGCTTCGGGCTGGGCCTGCGCCCGCCGCACTACCCGCTGTATATCGAGCAACCGCCCGCGCTGGATTTCGTCGAAGCGATCTCGGAAAACTTCATGGTGTCCGGCGGCCGGCCGCTGCACGTGCTGGATCGGGTGCGCGAACGCTATCCGGTGGCGCTGCATGGCGTCTCCATGTCGCTGGGCTCGGCCGACGGTCTCGACCGTGACTATCTGCTGCGGCTCAAACGCCTCGCGCAGCGCGTGCGTCCGTTGTGGGTCTCCGACCACCTGAGCTGGAGCACGGTGGCAGGATTCAATTCGCACGATCTGCTGCCCTTGCCCTACGACGCCGAAGCGCTGGACGTCGTCTGCGCCAACATCGCCCACGCCCAGGACGTGCTGGAGCGGCCGCTGCTGCTCGAAAACCCTTCCACCTATCTGGCCTTCGCAGGCGCCACCATGAGCGAATCGGCGTTCCTGCGCGAGGTATGCGCGCGGACCGGCTGCTACCTGCTGCTCGACGTCAACAATGTCTACGTCAGCGCCATCAACCATGGCGCGGATCCGCAGGCCTATCTGGACGCGCTGCCCTGGGACCGCGTACGCCAGGTGCACTTGGCCGGACATAGCCAGGGCCGCGAGCTGCTGATCGATACCCACGACCAACCCGTCTGCGATCCGGTGTGGGCGCTGTACGCGACGGTGTGCCGGCGCATCGGCGCGATCGCGACCATGATCGAGCGCGACGACCGGATCCCGCCGCTGCCCGAATTGCTGGACGAGCTGCAGATCGCGCGGCGCATCGCCGCCGACGCGGCACGCGCGGCCGCATGAGCCTGCTGGACCTGCAGCGCCGCTTCTCGGGTTGGCTGCGCGACCCCGAGGCCGATGCGGATGCCTGCCTGGACGCGCGTCAGCGTGCGGGCCTGCGCGTGTATCGGCATGCCTACCGCGCGCAGCTCGGCGACGCACTGCGCGACACCTACGCCACCACCCTGGCCTGGTTGGGCGACGCTGCGTTCGACGCGGCCGCCGCCGGCTACGTGGCGCGACATCCTCCTGCTGCCTGGAACCTTGGCGCCTACGGCGACCGGTTCGGCGCCTACCTGGGCGCGCGCCATCCCGAGCGGCCGGAGCTCGCGGACCTGGCCTGGCTCGACCTGGCCTTGCGCCGCGCTTTCGATGGGAGCGACGCGGCGCCGGTGACGCTGGCGTCACTGGCCGGTGTGGATTGGGAGCAGGCGCGCCTGCGCTTCGTGCCGACCTTGCGCCGCCGCCGCATGCGCAGCAACGCCGCTGCGATCTGGTTGGCACTGTCGGAGGGGCGTGCGCCGCCCGCGGCGGTATGTCTGCCCGAGGCGGTGGCGATCCGGGTGTGGCGCAAGGGGTTGTCGCCGTATTTCCAGAGCATGTCGCCGCTGGAGGCGCGCATGCTGCGCGATGGGCTGGCCGGGCTGCGCTTCGGCGCGTTGTGCCGGCATGCGCCTGACCACGATCCGGCGGTGATCGGACGGGTGCTGGAGCAATGGCTACGCGACGAAGTGCTGGAGGCGGTCGTGTCGGCGTGAGCGGCGCACGCTGGCGCCGCTCACGCCGGTGCAGCCTCAGAAGTTGTTGTCGCCGTCCAGCATCCGGCCCAGGCCGCCGAGCACCGAGCCTTCGCCGCGGTTCTGCCCGCCGCCCTGCGGCGCGGCGGCGAACATGCGTCCGGCCAGGCGCGAGAACGGCAGCGACTGCAGCCACACCTTGCCCGGGCCGGTCAGCGTGGCCAGGAACATGCCTTCGCCGCCGAAGAACATGCTCTTGATGCCGCTGACCGGGCGCACGTCCATGTCTACCGTGGAATGGAACGCGACCACGCAGCCGGTGTCCACGTCCAGGCGCTCGCCGGCGGCCAGCTCGCGCTCGACCACGCAGCCGCCGGCGTGCACGAACACCCAGCCGTCGCCTTCCAGCTTCTGCATGATGAAACCTTCGCCGCCGAACAGGCCGGTCATGATCTTGCGCTGGAAGTGGATGCCCAGCGACACCCCGCGCGCACCAGCCAGGAAGCTGTCCTTCTGGCAGATCAGGCGGCCGCCGTGCTGGTCCAGCTTCATCGCCAGCACCGTGCCGGGATAGGGCGCGGCGAAGGCGACCTTGGCCTTGCCCTGGCCCTGGTGGGTGAACACGGTGGTGAACAGGCTCTCGCCGGTGACCAGGCGCTTGCCGGCCGAAAACAGTTTGCCCATCAGCCCGCCGCCCTGTGCGCCGCCGGAGCCGTCGCCGAACACCGTGTCCATCTGCACGGCCGAATCCTTGAACATCAGTGCGCCGGCCTCGGCGACCGCGCTTTCGCCCGGGTCCAGTTCGATCTCCACGAACTGCATCTCGTGGCCGACGATGCGGTACTCGATGTCGTCGGCGCGGCCGCTGCCGCCGGGTGGCGGCGGCAGGTCCGGCGGCAGGCCGGCACCGGACGCCTGACGCAGTTCGTCGATCTGCTGCGCCGGCTTCCAGCCGTTCTGGCCCTGGCGCCAGGCCATGGCGGCGGGATTGTTGCGGGCGAACGCGATGGCGTCGGCATCGTCGAACGGGCCGGAGCGGGTCTGCTCGCTGCCGGTCAGGAAATACCACTGGGTCATGGTTGCAGGTCCTTGGCGGAAATCTGCGGCGAGTCTATCCCGCCTCCCCGGTCGGTTCGCATCTGTCCAAAGGCATGGGCGCGGGCTGTTCGCCGACTGTTTCCTGCAGGAGCAACGTCGGTCGCGATGCAACGAAGCGGCGCGCTTCCCCGGGATCGAAAAGCGTCGCGGCTGAAGCCGCTCCTACACAAGAGCCTGGCTGGACCGGCGCACGCGGCGCACGCTCCTGTAGGAGCGGCTTCAGCCGCGATCGATCGATAACCGCAGCGCTCTACAGCTCGCTCGCCAGCCGCGCCGGCAAGGTCTCAGCTTCCTCAAGCCGTGCGCGCGCCATCCAGGTCCGCGGAACCGTGTGGTTGTCCTGCAGCTTGGCGACCGTCGCCGCGCCGCCGATGCGGCTTTCGCCGCAGCTGCGCCCGCGCGCCATCGGCGCGTCGGTAGGCGTTGGAGCGGCCCCACTGAGCAACGAAGGCGCGTTATGGCGGCGAAGATCGAATGCGTCGCCCGACAGCACGGAGCCTGCTCCGCACTGAGGCGGGGACGTGAGGGCGGCGGCATCACAGAGCGCGGCTGCACGTCGACGGATACGAGGGCGACTACTTGCGAACTCCGCCTACCGGGCGACATCCATACGGTCCAGCCGCAGTCGATCGCAAACACCGCGACCTGGTGTTGCCAGTGGCGCTCGCGGAGATTCCCATCAGCAAAGCGCCTCGTCCCAGTGCGGATGCTGCAACGCACACAGAATCGTCTTGAAGGGGATTCCTTAGATCGTTCCAAAAAGCGAACTGTGTCACGTTTATCGGCCGTTTATCTCGCGTATGTTCGCCACCGGGGGATCGGTGACACACGGCTGACATTTCGCATGTCGAGCGAACGCGGCAATTCGGGGTGGACCCTGTCCATCGCGTTGGACCGTTAGGCCTGATTTTCAACGTTCGGAGGGGATACATGCAGCACTCAACATTCCATCGCACTGCCATGGCGAGTGCGCTCGCATTGGCGCTGTTTTCGCCGTCAGCCGTACTGGCCCAGGCGCAGGACGCGCCACCACCCCCCGCGGAGCGGGCCGACCCGTCCGCCGCGGCCGGGACCAACGAAAAGGCGAAGACGCTCGATTCGGTCATGGTCACCGGTTCGCGCATCAAGCGCACGGACGTCGAAGGCCCGGCGCCGGTGACGGTCATCACCGGCGCTCAGATCATGAAGGAAGGCTTCACCACGGTGTACGAAGCGCTCGGCTCGCTCACCGAGGTCACCGGCAACGTGCAGAACGACTACGACTGGGGCCAGAGCTCGGTCAACGCCAGCCCGCTCAACCTGCGCAACCTCGGCCCCGGCCGCAGCCTGCTGCTGATCAACGGCCACCGCGTGGCCGACTATCCGATGCCCTACCAGGGCAAGAGCAACTTCGCCAACTACAACAACATTCCCACGGGCATCGTCGATCGCATCGAGGTGCTCTCCAGCGGCGCCTCGGCGATCTACGGTTCCGACGCGGTGGCCGGCGTGGTCAACGTCATCCTCAAGAAGGACATCGACGGCGACACCCTGCGCGCGCGCTACGGCACCACCACCGAGGGTGGACGCGACGTCCGCGATGTCTCCTGGTCAGGTGGCCGGCACGGCGAGGACTGGAGCGTTGCCTACACGATGCAGTACTTCGACCGTAAGCCGTTGTGGTCGCACGAACGTCCCTTCATGGACCAGGAGTCCGATTCGCCCCGCCGCAACTGGACCTACGGCGGCGTGCGGCAAAACGCCGCGACGAATACGCCGCAGTCCGGCATCCGTCTCTACGACGTGACCAACGACGTGCGCATCAGGCCGCCGAGTGGTGCCTGCGACCAGTTCGGCGGCGACTTCTACGAACACAACCGCATTCTGTACAACGATTTCACCGGTGCGCAGACCGATACCGGCTGGCAGTGCGCCAATCGCTCCGCGTTCCAGCACTGGACGCTGCGCAACGGCAGCAAGGATCTCTCGATCTATCTGTACGGTACCAAGCAGTTCGGCAGCGTCGAAGCCTGGGCGACCTACGGGTACTGGGACTCGACCGGAAAGAGCAACACCTTCATGCCGGCCTGGGGCAGCCAGAACTACATCGATCGCGACAGTGGCCAGGAACGCAGCTTGCTGCGTTACTTCACCCCCGGCGAAATCGGCGGCGAAGACCGCGCGCTGACCAAGTCCAAGGAGAAGAACTGGGACTTCAGCGCCGGGCTGCGTGGCACGGTCTTCAGCGATCGCTTCGACTGGGAAGTGATGGCCGGTCGCGCCGAATACGAGATACGGGAGCGCTTCCCGACGATCCACAACGGGCGGGCGACGCAATACTTCCTCGGACCATCGCTGGGTACGGATGCGGCCAGCGGCTTGGACATCTATGCGCCCGACTACAACCGGCTGTGGAATCCGGCGTCCCGCGGCGATTACGAAGGCATTCGCGCACTCGGCGACAAGAAGTCGCGCACCTGGCTCACCCAGGCGAGCGCTGCACTCAGCGGCAACCTGTTCGAAGGGTGGGCCGGCCCGATTGGCTTTGCCGGCGTGCTGGAAGCTGCGGAACAGGGCTACAAGCTGACTCCCGATCCCAACACCATGGGCCTGGATCCCGTGTACGAAACCCCGTTCGGCAACGTCGAGACGGGCGGCGGCGAGCGCAAGCGCTACGCGGCGGGTGTTGAGTTCAAGATCCCCTTGCTCAAGAGCCTGACCCTGTCGACCGCAGGCCGCTACGATCGCTATGACGCGGTCGCCGACGATGCCGCCAGCACCTACAACGTTGGCCTGGAGTGGCGTCCCTTCTCCACCTTGCTGCTGCGCGGCAGCTACGCCACCAGCTTCCGCGCGCCGGACATGCACTACGTGTATGCCGATCCCAGCGAAAGCGTGGCCGACCAGGTCGACTACCGGACCTGCTTGACCGATCCCAACCGCCAGACCAGCAATTGCCCCGGCGGCGATGGCGACCCGTACCACATCGACAATCCGCTGATCGCCCGGCAGGGTTCGCAAGACCTGCTGTACGAAACCGGCGACTCGCTCACCTACGGCTTCGTCTGGGATGCGTTCGAAGGGTTCTCGGTCAGTGCCGACTACTGGCGGATCAACATCGAGGACGCGATCGACGACGTCGACGCCAACCAGGTGTTGCTGGACGAGGCTTACTGCATCACCGGACAGCAGCCCGCCGACAAGCCGGCGCGGACGCCGCCCAGCCAAGCGCTGTGCGAACTGCAGCTGAGCCGGGTGACGCGCGACGCCAACGGCGTGGTCACGCGCGTGGAGATCGGCCCGATCAACCGCGCCAGGCAGAGCGTGAGTGGCGTGGACGTCGCGTCGCGCTACAGCCTGCAGACCGAGAACTGGGGAACGTTCGATTTCGCGCTGAACTACACCCGGCAGCTGACCTACAAGATTGCGCAGTTCCCGGGCGATCTGTTCGAAAACACGCGCGACCAGGACCGGCAGATACGCTATCGCGGACGCGCCAGCGCTACCTGGAACCTGGATCCCTGGACCGCGGTGCTGTACGTGGATTGGACCGCGGGGACCCGCAGCGACCGCTTCGCTGGCTGCACCGCGCTGCCCAATGGTTTCCGCCCGGATGTGGCCACCGACTGCACGGATCTACGCACGAACGCGGCAGGCGAGCGCAGCATCAGCTACGGGCAGCAGAGCGAACTGGTGAAGTACTACAACCAGGACAGGATCTATTGGAACGCCAGCCTCGGCTACCAGGCCACGGACGCGTTGCGCCTGAACGTCTACGTCAACAACATCCTCAACGATCACTACCAGGACAAGTGGTGCGGCGGCTTCGCCTATTGCGTGGCCAATCCGGTGGGCCGCGAAGTGGCGGCGGAGGTTGTCTACCGGTTCGATTGATGCGGTGCTGGAGCAGCGATACAAACGGAGCGCCCGGCTTAGCCGGGCGTTTCGCTTTGTGGCGTGGCGGCGGGCCGGCGGCAGGTCGGTGCCGCCCGCCCGCAGTGCGTCGATCTGCTGCAACGGGGTCCGGCGGCTCGCTTCAGTGGCGACGCAACGAAGCCTCCCTCGGGATCGAAAAGCGCCGCGGCTGAAGCCGCTCCTACACAAGCGCGTGCTGGCTCGGCGCAAGCGGCATGCACGCGTTTGTAGGAGCGGCTTCAGCCGCGACCGATCCATCGATCCCCGCAGCGATCCCGCCCTACAGCGCGCTCGCCGGCCGTACCTGCAGCGTCTCGGCTTCCGCAGCGCAATCCTTGGCCGGTTTCAGGCCTTGCGCGCGCGCGGCGGCGATCTCCTTGCGCGCGCCGTCCAGGTCGGCGCGGAACTGCGGGTTGTCCTGCAGCCTGGCCACGGTCGCTGCGCCGACGATGCGGCTGGCCAGCACGTCGCTCTGCCAATGCACGTTGCAGACGATGCGGCTCTCGCCGTAGCTGCGGCCGCGCGCCATCAGCGCGTCGGTGCGCGCCGGGTCGGCTTCGCTGAGCACCTGCGCCCAGGCCCAGCCGATGGAGGTGTGGCCGGACGGGTAGGAACCGTTCGGGCGCAGCTCGGCCTCATCGGCGGGCGTGCAGCTGGCTTCGCCGTTGTCCATGAACGGGCGTGGCACGTGGTAGTAGGCCTTGGCCTTCTCCGCGGCGTCGCCGGCGTCTTCGGCCACGCGCTGCAGCAGCCGGTACAGGTGCGGGGTGTGCTCGACGCTGACCTGGACGCCGAGCGGGCAGCTGAAATGGTTGGCCGCGCCGGGGAAGTGCAGTTCGGCGTCCTGGGCGGCCAGCGCGAAGCGCGGCGTGCCGCGCATCGCCCGCGCTTCCTGGTTCACCGCCTCGTCCAGCGCGCGCCCGGGCGAGCCCATGGCCGGCGGCGGCGGCACCAGCAGCAGGCTGTCGGGCAGTTGCGACGGCGTCAGATAGCCGCTGGCCTTGGCCTCGGCCATCGGCGAGGGTGCCGGCGCGGCGGGCGGCTTGGCCTGCAACACGACCGGCGCGGCGATCGCGGCGGCCAGGGCCAGGCCGAGGCCGGCGAGCACGGGGAAACGGGAAGAGCGACGAACCATGGCGAAATCCACTGCGGGGGAAACGGCCATGTGAAGGCACGCATGTGACAGTGCGTGGCGCCGTCGCTATGGCCGTACAGCTGGCGTCAGGCAAACGCCGATGTGGTCGCCGCCAGCGGGATACGGTGGCCGGCGGTGTCTGCGGATGGCGCCGGGTCGTACCGGCCGCGCGCTACAGGGCGCTGGCCGGCCGCACCTGCAGCGTCTGCATCTGCGCCGCACAGTCCTCGCTCGGCGTGGCGCCCTGCGCCTGCGCGCGTGCGATCTCGCCGCGCGCCGCCTCCAGGTCGGCGCGGAATGCCGGGTCGGCATGCAGCCTGGCCACCGCCGCCGCGCCCATGAAGCGGCCGGCCAGCACGTCGCTCTGCCAGTGCACGTTGCACACCAGCCGGCTTTCGCCGTAGTTGCGGCCGCGGGCGATCAAGGCGTCGGCGCGATCGGGCGCGATCTCGCCAAGGATCAGCGCCCAGGCCCAGCCGATGGCGCTGTGTCCGGACGGATAGGAGCCGCTGTGGCGCAGCCCGTCTTCGTCGTCCGGGGTGCAGGTCGGCTGCTGGTTGCGCATGAACGGGCGCGGCCGCAGGTACTGGTTCTTGGCCGCCTTGGTCGCAGCACTGGCGTCGATGCGGCTGCGTTCCAGCAAGGTGTACAGGTGCGGGGTGCGCTGCGCGTCGATGGCCACGCCCAGCGCGCAGGCGAACTGGCCGGCGCCGACCGGGAAGCTCAGTTCGGCGTCGCGCGCGGCCTGCTGCCAGCGCGCGCTGCCTTGCAACGCCAGCGCCTCGCGGTTGACCGCCAGGTCCAGCGCTTCGCCAGGCGAGCCCTCGGCTGGTGGCGGCGGCAGCAGCTGCAGGCTGGCCGGGACCGCGGCCGCGGCGAGGTAGCCGATCGCCTTGTCCGCCTCGGCCGCGGCCATCGCCTGGTCCGGCGCCGGTACCGGCGCACGGGCGGGCGAGGTGCTGCACGCAGCAAGCGCCATCGCCAGCAGGGCGAGGGCGGCGGAACGGAAACGGAAGGCAGGGGACGCGGGCATGCGATCTCGGGCGGGCGACGGCGGATCGGGCAGTGTAGGGCCGGTGTCGTGGTGCGGCAGGCGGCGGCAGGCGACCAAGGCGCAGGTCGGAGGGTCTGGAGCGGCCCTCGCTACGGCCTGCAGCAGCCAGGTCGATGCGTCCAGTGCGCGAGAGGTGTTGGACTGGGACGGCAACGATCATGCCGAGCGGGGGAACCTGTGGGAGCGACTTCAGTCGCGACGCATCGCCGGTAAGGCCTGTCGCGACTGAAGCCGCTCCCACAAAAAGCTCGCGGTAACCGTAAACACCTGGGTCGCCAGACTCCAGTGCTGGGCGTCCTGGGGCAGAGCGCACCTGCAGGCAGACAGCCGCTGCCGTACCGCGCAGCGGGCAATCACGCCCGCGGCAGAGGCCTCAGCCCTCGTCGCGCTCCTGCCGCGGCGGGAAGCGCAGCACCACGCCGCGCGGCACCTGCGGCGGTTGCCACAGCACCGGTACCTGCGCCGGCGGCGGCGGTTCCAGTTCCTCGTCCAGCGCCGACAGCGTCTCCTCGTCCTCGTCTTCCCAGCTGTAGCGCTTGCGTGGCGGCAGCGGGTCGCGGTGGCGCAGCAGCAGCGCCGCGACCGCGCCGCCCAGCGCGCCGCCCAGATGCGACTGCCAGGACACGCCGGCCTCGTGCGGCAGCACCGTCATCAGCATGCCGCCGTAAAACAGGAACGCGATCATGCTGGCGGCGATCGCGGCGCGGTCGCGGCGCAGCAACCCGAGCGCGAACACCAGGAACAGCAGCCCATGGGTGACGCCGCTGGCGCCCAGATGGTGGCTGCCGGGGTCGCCGAGCAGCCACGCGCCCAGGCCCGAGCCCAGCCACAGCAACGGCAGCGCCGCCAGGGCGGCGCGCGGATACACGCTGCCGGCCAGCGTGCCCAGGATCAGCAGCGCGCCGGCGTTGCCGGCCAGGTGCTCCAGCGAACCGTGCAGCAACGGCGCGGTCAGCACCCCGAGCAGGCCGCTGGCCTGCTGCGGCCCCACCGACCACGGCCGCCAGTCGAACAGGCCCTGGCTGGCGAACACCGCCACCAGCACCGCGATCAGGGCCAGGCTGGCGTTGAAGGCGCGCAGGATCCGGGCGCGATCGAAGAGGTCCTGCGCCTGCGCGTCGTCGGCGGGCGGGGGCGAGGCGAGCGAAGAAGAGGTGTCCATGGTCCCTGGATGGCGGCGCCCAGCGCCCAGGGCAAGGCGCCGCCGGTGGGAGGGACTGGCCGCGGCCGCGGGACAATCCGCGGCCGCAACCCGTCCCGCGCGTCAGTGCGCCGGCTTGGCCGGGCGCAGCAGGCTCAAGGCCACCGTCGCGCCGATGACCAGCGCTACCGCCAGCAGCGACACCAGCACCGGGATCTTGTACAGGTCGATGATCAGCATCTTGGTGCCGATGAACACCAGCACGATCGCCAGCCCGTACGGCAGCAGGTGGAAGCGGTCGGCCATGCCCGCCAGCAGGAAGAACATCGCGCGTAGGCCCAGCACCGCGAACACGTTGGAGGTCAGCACCAGGAACGGGTCGGTGGTGATCGCGAAGATCGCCGGGATGCTGTCCACCGCGAAGATCACGTCGGTGATGGCGATCAGCATCAGCACCGCGAACAGCGGGGTGAACCAGCGCTTGCCTTCCTGGGTCACGCTCAGCGCGTTGCCGTGGTACTGCGGGGTCAGGCGCAGGTGCTTGCGCATGAAGCGCAGCACCGGGTTGGCCTCCAGGTCCGGCTCCTTGCCCGCCGAGAACCACATCTTGATGCCGGTCAGCAGCAGGAACGCGCCGAACACGTACAGCAGCCAGTGGAACTTGGTCAGCAGCACCGAGCCGGCGAAGATCATGATCGCGCGCAGCACGATCGCGCCCAGCACGCCGATCACCAGCACGCGCTGGCGCTGCTCCTCCGGCACCGCGAAGTAGCTCATGATCATCAGGAACACGAAGATGTTGTCGACCGCCAGCGACTTCTCCACCAGGTAGCCGGTCAGGAACTCCAGCGCGTACTGGTTGCCGGTGGCCACGTCGATGGTCTCGCGCAGGTACCACCACAGGCCGGCGTTGAACGCCAGCGCCAGCCCGATCCAGCCCAGGCTCCACCACAGCGCTTCCTTGAAGGTGACCTTGTGCGGACCGCCGTGGCGCATCAGCACCAGATCCGCCAGCAGCGCCGCGATCACCACGATCGCGAAACCGCTCCACAACCACACGTTGCCTATCGTTTGCATGGGGAATTCCCGTCAGTGAAGGTTGAACCTCGGGCCGTGGCGGCGAGGCGTCCTGGACGGAAACGATGGATCGTTGCCAGAGGAATGCCTTCGCCACTGCGGCGAAGGTCTCGCTCGCAGCCGATGTTCCGGCTGCCGTTGCACCGGAGCCTGCTGGCTCGAATTGACGGCGACAACGTCGGGAGCTACTCCCCTTCTGCGCCCATTCTTGCGGCTGGCGGCGGTGG
Source organism: Xanthomonas sp. WHRI 7945 (assembly GCF_035026585.1). Classification (NCBI taxonomy): domain Bacteria; kingdom Pseudomonadati; phylum Pseudomonadota; class Gammaproteobacteria; order Lysobacterales; family Lysobacteraceae; genus Xanthomonas; species Xanthomonas sp. WHRI 7945. Next base: position 61,402 of record NZ_JAYIQP010000016.1, on the reverse strand, counting down.
CGTCAATCCGGGCGGATACAATGGCGTTCATGAATACTCCCCTGCCCGTAGTCCGCCTCAAGAACGCCTGGCGCTCCAGCCATCCGTGGATCTTCCAGAAACTGGTCGAAAAGCCCGCCGCCAAGCCCAAGCCGGGCAGCCTCGTCGACGTGGTCGGGGTGGACGGGGAGTGGATCGGCCGCGGCTTCTACAACGGCCATTCGCGCATCGCCGTGCGCATCCTGGAGATCGATCGCGACGTGCCGGTCGACGAAGCCTGGTTCGCCGGCAAGATCGCCGAGGCGGTGTCGCTGCGCCGCGACGTGCTGAAGCTGGACGCGGTGTCCGACGCCTGGCGCGTGGTGCACGCCGAGGGCGACGGCCTGTCCGGGCTGGTGGTGGACCGCTACGGCGATCTGCTGGTGGTGGAGTTCTTCAGCGCCGGCATGTTCCGCTACCGCGAATGGATCTACGCCGCGCTGCGCACCCAGTTCCCCGGCGCGCGCTTCTACAGCTTCGCCGAGGAACACGTGCAGAAGCAGGAGAGCTTCGACTACCGCCCGGTGTCCAGCAGCGGCGAGCGTCCGGAGCCGGCGATCATCAGCGAATACGGCGTGCGTTTCCGCGCCGATCCGGCCGGCGCGCACAAGACCGGCTTCTTCGCCGACCAGCGCGAGAACCGCCAGTGGCTGAGCCAGCAGGTGGCCGGCAAGCGCGTGCTCGACCTGTGCTGCAACACCGGCGGCTTCGCCGTTTACGCCAAGGTGCGCGGCGCCGAGGACGTGGTCGGCGTGGACATCGACGAGGATGTGATCGAGATCGCCAAGGGCAACGCCAAGCTCAACGACGTGCGGCTCAAGTTGGTGCAGGCCGACATCTTCCCGTACCTGCGCGACGCGGCGCTGCGCGGCGACCGCTACGACGTGGTGATCCTGGACCCGGCGAAGATGACCCGCGACCGCGACCAGGTGATCCCGGCGCTGAAGAAATACCTGGACATGAACAAGCTGGCGCTGGGCGTGGTCGCGCCCGGCGGCCTGTTCGCCACGTTCTCCTGCACCGGCCTGGTCGCCGAGCACGAGTTCCTGGACATGCTGCGCCGCGCCGCGTATTTCTCCGGCCGCACGATCCAGATCCTGAAAGTCGCCGGCGCCGGCGCCGACCACCCGTTCATGGCCCACGTGCAGGAATCGCGCTACCTGAAAGCGGTGTTCTGCCGCGTCTTGAACTGAGCCGCCGCTGCGCGCTGGCGTTTGCCGCGCGCAGCAAAGCCATCGTTCCGGCGGCGTGCCGGCATCGCGATGCGCGGTGCGGTCACGGCTGAGAACGCTTCCAGCCGCGTGCCATTGCGTAAGTCCGAGCGTGCGCATGCGCGGTCGCGATGCGCACGCACGCCCATATCGCGCCGGGGCACGCGCGTGCCGCCGTTTTGTCTACATCAGCGTGACCACGCCAACGCGGCAGCGTCCACGCACCTTGCGCATGCGTCCATGGCCTCGCGGCGACGCCCAACTCCAGCATTCCGCTGCAGGCGGCCGCTTGCGCAACGCCTGCAACTGATAACGCTTACATCGTGGTCCGCATCCCAGCGAATGTCTGCATAACGTAGCTTTGTTGCGCCGCACGGTGACAAACGTTGGCACACGGGATTAGGTTTGCGCGGTCGGTTGATAGCGCTATCACGAGCAGCCAGAGTCTGACGCCGTGGCCATCGCGTCATCCGCCGCGGCGGCAGCAGCGCCGCATGGAACTTGTTTCGAGTTGAGTACCGGCATTCGCTGTAGCGGGCGGCTCTGTCGGCGCCCGGGTCGGAAGCGGGCGCGCGATGGCGCACCCGGCGCCCTTCGGGGGGAAGGCGCGATTCATCCATCGACAAGAAGTTAGGGGACCACATGCAGGCATGCAGCGATGCGTGTCACGTACCAGGGACAGCTTCGGCGCGCGACCGCGCGTCGGGCGCCGTAGGCGGCGTTGCCCGTCCGACTCCAGCACCGAGGACATTCTGATGCGTCAGCAGTTGAAGAAGTTCCGCTCCAAGGCCATGTTCACCTTCGTCGGCGGGGTGCTGGTGATCAATCCGGCGTTCGCCCAGCAGGCGCCGCAGACCCAGGCGCAAGCGCAGGCACAGACCAGCCAGCAGCAGTCTTCCGCCGATGCCACCACGCTGGACACGGTCAGCGTCACCGGCATCCGCAACAGCCTCAACCAGTCGATGGGGATCAAGCGCGACAACGCCGGCGTGGTCGATGCGATCAGCGCCGAGGACATCGGCAAGTTCCCCGACACCAACCTGGCCGAGTCGCTGCAGCGCATCACCGGCATCTCGATCGAGCGCCGCGACGGCGAAGGCGCGCAGGTCACCGCGCGCGGCTTCGGCCCGCAGTTCAATGCAGTCACCCTCAACGGCCGCGTGATCCCCGGCGCCGATGCGTTCGGCGCGCCGGGCGCGGTGCCGATCGGCGGCGTGGACGGCGGTACCCGCGCGTTCAACTTCGCCCAGCTCGCGTCCGAGTCGATCACCGGCCTGGAGGTGTACAAGACCAGCCGCGCCAACGCGCCCAGCGGCGGCATCGGCGCCACCATCAACATCCTCACCGACCGCCCGTTCAACCACAAAGGCCTGGTCGCCAGCGCCGGCGCCAAGGCCGCGTACGACGACTCGCAGCCGTTCGACAACAAGATCACGCCGGAGGTCTCCGGCATCTTCAGCTATACCAACCCGGACAAGACCTGGGGCATCGGCCTGAGCGGCAGCTACCAGAAGCGCCGCGGCGGTTCGGTGCAGGCGACCGAGAACGGCTGGAACATCCAGCGCTGGACCGGTACCGATCCGGCGCTGCGCCCGGACGCCAACGTGCAGAACGCGCCGGCGATCGGCCAGCTCTACGGCATGCCCAACGACCTGCGCTACGCCTTCGCCGATTTCGAACGCGAGCGGCTCAACGGCCAGGCAGTGGTGCAGTTCGCGCCGACCGACAGCCTGACCCTGACCCTGGACTACACCTACTCGAGCAACGAGATCCGCGAGGACCGCGGCGAGCAGGGCATCTGGCTGCAGCGCGCCAACAGCTTCACCGACCTGGTGTTCGACACCGGGCAGGCGGTGGCCACGCCGGTGTACCTGCGCGACGTGCCCAACGGCGCCAAGGACTTCGGCATGGAGCAGCAGCGCAACATGCAGAAGTACAAGCTCGGCTCGCTCGGCTTCAATGCCGACTGGCAGGCCACCGACCGCCTGCGCCTGACCTTCGATGCGCACAACTCCAAGACCCAGAGCCTGCCCAACGATCCGGTCACCGGCGGCAGCGCCACCTATTTCAGCTATGCCGGCACCAACAACTGCACCGGCGGCACGCAATGCGGCGGCCAATGGGCGCAGGAACTGTTCTTCAACAACAGCCTGCCGATCGGCGCGCGCACCTGGTACCCGACCGCGGCCGATTCGGTCGCCGGAACCAACGGCCTGCTCAACCAGAACTTCTCACCGGCCGAAATCGGTTCGCAGGTGCTGCGCATCTATTACCAGAGCCAGGTGACCGAGGTGAAGGAAGGCCGCGTCGACGGCCAGTTCGACTTCGACAACGGCCGCTTCCAGTTCGGCGTGGACAGCGCCAAGACCACGATGCACCGGCGCATCAGCGACACCAACTCGACGCTGGGCGACTGGAGCGTGGCCAATGCCGGCAACGAGCCGGGCATGATCGATTTGCTGCAGCCGGTCGGCATCACCGGCATGTTCAACGATTTCAACGCCTCCGGCGCCGCGCCGGGTGCCTGGCGCGGCAACGCCGACCAGCTGGCGCAATGGGCGAGCACCGCCTACGGCGCGACCACCCGCTACAACCCGCAGTTCAGCTCCGACAACCAGGTCGAGGAGAAGACCCGCGCCGCCTACATGCAGCTGGAGTTCGACGGCGAGCTCGGCGGCATGACCACCAATACCCGCATCGGCGTGCGCTATGAGAAGACCGACGTGGTCTCCACCTCGCAGGTGTCGACTCCGACCGCGCTGGAGTGGCAGGCCAACAACGACTTCCGGCTGCTGCGCTCCGCCGAGCTGCAACCGTTCAGCGAAAAGCACAGCTACAGCCACATCCTGCCGAACCTGGATTTCAGCATCAACCTTACCGACGCGCTCAAAGCCCGGGCCTCGTTCGGGCAGAGCATCGCGCGGGCGCCGTACACCAACCTGATCGCCGGGCCGACCCCGGGCACGCCGTCCGGTTCGATCCTGATCAACCCCTCCACGCGCGCGTCCGGCTCTTCGGAGAACCCGAGCCTGGATCCGCTGGAATCCAACAACCTGGACCTGGCGCTGGAGTGGTACTTCGCCGACGCCAGCTACGTGTCGCTGACGTTCTGGGACAAGCGCGTCTCCAACTTCATCGGCACCAGCGTCACCCGCGAAAACCTGTACGGGCTGACCGATCCGACCTCCGGGCCGGACGCGCAGGCGGCGCTGGCGTTCCTGCAGAGCGGAGCCTGCGCCGCGCAGGTCGGCGCGGCCGGCAACGACGTGGCGGCGGCATGTTCGGCCAACGACACCTCGCTGTTCTCGGCGATGGCGCTGCTGCGCAATTCCGCGGCCACCGGCGGGCTGGGCGCCTACAACGGCAGCTCGGCGCAGACCCTGGCGCTGGAGAACGCCTACGACCTGGTCGGCGAAGCCGACGATCCGCTGTACGAGTTCGACGTGTCGCGCCCGATCAACCAGAACAAGGCCAAGATCCACGGCTGGGAACTGGGCGGCCAATACTTCCTGGGCGAAACCGGCTTCGGCGTCTACGCCAACTACACCGTGGTCAAGGGCGACGTCGGCTTCGACAACACGGTGCTGGACCGCGACCAGTTCGCGCTGCTCGGCCTCAGCGACACCGCCAACGTCATGCTGATGTACGAGAAGTACGGGTGGAGCGCGCGCCTGGCCTGGAACTGGCGCGACGAATACCTGATCGCGGCCAACCAGAACGGGTCCAGCCGCAATCCGTACTACGTCGAGCCGTACCGGCAGCTGGACCTGAGCGTCAGCTACGCGATCACCGACAACCTGTCGGTGGGTTTCGAGGCGATCAACCTGACCAGCGAGGACGTGCGCTGGCACGGGCGCTCGGAGAAGCAGGTGATCAAGGTGATCGACCAGAGTCCGCGCTACACGGTGGGCGTGCGCTACAACTTCTGAACCCGGCACGGCCGCGCGCGGCGGCGGCCGCGTGCGGCAACGGCACGCGCGCCGCACCGCGTCTTGCGGGCGCGGCGCTTTGCTGCAATGGTCGCGTGGCGTCCCGCCGAGTTCCGCCACCGACCCGCTGGAGTACAGATGGCCCGATACGAACTGCTCAACAACGTCGCCCACCAGGACCTGCGCGTGATCCTGCGCTTCGGTCCGGAGTTCGGCGACGCCACCGGCGTGGTCCAGGCATTCCCGACCGAGTTCGCCGAGCTGCAGCGCGAATACCCGATCCTGCTGCGCAAGGATCCGGGCGACGGCGCGTTCCAGTCGGTGGCGCTGCTGGGCTTCGAACAGCAGGAAAACCTGTTCCTGCAGGGCGCGCAGTGGAATGCGGCGTACCTGCCGGGCATCGTCGCCAAGGGCCCGTTCCTGATCGGGTTCCAGGAGCAGCACGAGGACGGCGAACTGCGCCGCGAGCCGGTGATCCACGTCGACCTGGACCACCCGCGGGTCAGTTTCAGCGAGGGCGAGCGGGTGTTCCTGCCGCAGGGCGGGAACAGCCCGTACCTGGAACACATCATCACCGTGCTGCGCGGCATCCGCGACGGCGTGGAAGGCGGCAACGCCATGTTCGCCGCGTTCGATGCGCTGGGCCTGATCCAGCCGGTGCGCATCGACGTGCAGCTGGGGCAGGCGCACAACGTGCACCTGGCCGGGCTGTACGGCATCGATCGCGAGCGGCTGGCCGCGCTGGATGCGCCGTCGCTGCATGGACTGCACCGCACCGGCTACCTGGAAGGGGCATATCTGCTGCTGGCCTCGCTGCACAACATGCGCCGGCTGATGGCCGAGAAGCAACGCCGCCTGCAACACCCGGACATCGCCACGGCCGCCGCCGGGCAGGCCGCCTGAGCGCGATGGCGGCGTTGGCGGCGATTGCCGAACGCAGCGATTGCCGGTCCGGCGCGCTGCCGCTGGCCGAATTGCTCGAGGCCGGCGAGCCGGTGGTGCTGCGCGGGCTGGTGCGCGACTGGGCGCTGGTCCAGGCCGGCCTGCGCGGCACGCATGCGGCGATGGAGCTGCTGCGCGGGCACAGCAACGGCCGCGCGCTGCAATATTCCTACGGCGCGCCGGAGATCGGCGGCCGCCCGTTCTACAACGACGATTTCACCGCGCTGAACTTCGAGGTGCGGCGCGGCGACCTGCCCGGCCTGCTCGATGCGATCGCCACGCACCTGGACGATCCGCGGCCGCCGGCCTACTACCTGGCCTCGCTGCCGGTGGACGACAGCCTGCCGGGGTTCCGCGACGGCAACGACGTCGACTTCGCCGCGCATGGCATCCAGGGGCGGCCAAGCATCTGGATCGGCAACCGCATCACCGCGTCCTGCCACTACGACGCGCCGAACAACCTGGCCTGCTGCGCGGTCGGCCGGCGCCGCTTCACCGTGTTCCCGCCGGAGCAGATCGGCAACCTCTATCCCGGCCCGCTGGAGCCGACGCCGGGCGGGCAGGCGATCAGCGTGGTGGATTTCGCCGCGCCCGACTTCGCGCGCTACCCGCGCTTCGCCGAGGCGCTGGCGCACGGCCGCAGCGCGGTGCTGGAGCCCGGCGACGCGCTGTTCCTGCCCGGCCTGTGGTGGCACCACGTGGAAGGGCTGGAGGCGTTCAACGTGCTGGTCAACTACTGGTGGAGCGGCGCACCGGCCTGGCTGCCGCCGCCGCTGCCGGCGCTGTATCACGCCATGTGGGCGCTGCGCGACCGGCCGCAAGCGGAGAAGGCGGCCTGGCGCGAGGTGTTCGAGTACTACGTGTTCGGGCCGGCCGACCGCGCGGGCGAGCACCTGCCGGAACAGGCGCGGCAACTGCTCGGGCCGATCGACGACATGCGTGCGCGGCAGCTGCGCGCGATGCTGCTGGCCAAGCTCAACCGCTGACGCCGCCACCACATGCCCTGCGCGCGCCGCCGCGCGCCACATCCACGACTGCAGGAGAGACGACGCAATGGCCCAGATACGCAAGGTGGTGATCGCAGGCGGCGGCACGGCAGGCTGGATCGCCGCCTGCGCGCTGGCGCACCAGTTCCGCGGCCTGCTGGACATCACCCTGATCGAATCCGAGCAGATCGGCACGGTCGGCGTCGGCGAATCCACGGTGCCGCCGATCCGCAGCTTCCACCGTTTCCTGCAGATCGACGAGCAGGAATTTCTGCGCGCGGTGGCCGGCACCTTCAAGCTCTCCATTTCCTTCGAGAACTGGCCGCGGCATGGCGAGCGCTACATCCATCCGTTCGGCCTCACCGGGCAGAGCACCCTGGTCTGCGCGTTCCACCATTTCTGGCTGGAAGCGCAGCGCCGCGGGATGGTCTCCGAACTTGGCGACTACTGCCTGGAAACCGTGGCCTCGCGCGTGGACCGCTTCGCGCTGCAACAGTCGCCGTCGGTCAACTATGCCTACCACCTCGATGCCGGGCTGTACGCGCGCCTGCTGCGCAGCCACGCCGAGCGCTACGGACTCAAGCGCGTGGAAGGCAAGATCCAGCAGGTGCGGCAGCATGCCGAGAGCGGCTTCGTGGAGGCGCTGCTGCTGGAAGACGGCACGCTGGTCGAAGGCGACCTGTTCATCGACTGCACCGGTTTCCGCGGGCTGTTGATCGAGCAGACCCTGCACACCGGCTACGAAGACTGGAAGCAGTGGCTGCCGTGCGATCGCGCCGTGGCGGTGCAGACCGAGGCGGTGGCGGCGCCGGTGCCGTACACCCGCGCCATCGCCCATGCCGCCGGCTGGCGCTGGCATATCCCGTTGCAGCATCGGGTCGGTTGCGGGCTGGTGTTCTCCAGCGCGCACATGTCCGACGACGAGGCACGCGCCAAGCTGCTGCACGACGCCGCCGCGCCGCCGATCAAGGACCCGTGGCTGGTGCCGTTCCGCACCGGCCGCCGGCTCAAGGCCTGGAACAAGAACGTAGTTGCGCTGGGCCTGGCCAGCGGCTTCATCGAACCGCTGGAATCCACCAGCATCCACCTGACCATCTCCGCGGTGATGCGGCTGATCGCGCTGTTCCCCACCGACGGCATCGCCCCGTCGATGGCCGACCTCTACAACGACGTCAGCCGCGCCGAGATGGAACACGTGCGCGATTTCATCATCCTGCACTACCACGCCAACCAGCGCGAGGAACCGATGTGGCAGGCCTGCCGCGAGATGGCGCTGCCCGAGTCGCTGCAGCAGCGGCTGCGCGCCTGGCGCGAGCGCGCGCACGCCTGGCAGGGCAGCGACGAACTGTTCCGGGTGGATTCGTGGATCCACGTGCTGCTTGGCCAGGGCATCGTGCCGGCGCAGCACCACCTGCTGGCGCGTGCGCTGCCCGACCAGGAACTGCAGCGCTTCCTCGACGCGATCCGCCAACCCATCGACCGTGCGGTGGCGCAGATGCCGTCGCAGGAGGCGTTCATCGCGGGCTATTGCAAGGCGCCACCGGAAGTCTGGGCGGGGCGTGCCCCCGCCAGGACGACGGCGGCGTGACGGATAGCCGATTGCCGACGCGCGCGGTGCGCCATTGGTCGCGCAAGCACGGGATCGGTCGGTAGCGCCATAGCCTTTGCACGGCTTTGCCGCGCAGTGCACGCGTGCTGGTTCACGCGACTCGCGCAGGCTACGCTTGCGCAGCGTGCGCGGCCAGGACGGCGCCCCGGGTCCTGCCCACGCATTGTCCTGCAGCGACGAGCCTTGGGAGGCTGCCGTGCACACACCAACGCCAACCGCTTGCTCGGATCCGGCAGCGCCGCTGCGCTACCCGCCAGGCTATCCGCCGACCGGCGCGCGCGAGCGATTTTTCATCGGTGTCAGGTGGCTCGGCCCGGACCTGTCGTTCTTCGGGCGACTCTACGCCCAGCAGAAGGCGCGCAGCGGCGAGTTGCTGGATCTGTGGGGTGGTGGCGCGCGACAACAGGCGGCGCGCGCGATCGGTGCCATCTTCATGCATCGCCTGCATTGGCCTGGTCCGTATTTTTCGCCCGACGACGCGGTCGAGGTCATTGGCGGAGGCCCGCGCTTTGCGTCGCTGGGCAACGAGGGCGAGCTCGAGCGCACGATCCACGACATCCACGCTTCCCTCGGCATCACCATGCCGGCGCGCTTCTGGCAAGCCGCCGGGACGTTGACGCTTGGCGAGTTAGTGGATGCGCTGCTTACCGAGGGCATGGCGGCTGCCGGAGGGGCTGCGCCGGCGGCCGATTGAGCCGCAGCGCACCGACAGGCAGGCGGCCGGTGGGCATCTACCGTTGCTTCATGGTGCTCGCCTGACCACCAGCATGGCTATCATCGAAGGCCGTCCGTTCCGGAGCTCCATGCGCATGACGCTGCGAACCCTCTGTCTTTCCGTATCGCTGGCGCTGGCCGCGGCGTTGCCGGCGCACGCCGTCGAATTCACGAAAGCGGAACTGGCGCGCGCCACCGCGTTGCAGCAGCGGCTGCTGACGTTGGATTCGCACCTGGACACGCCGGCCAATTTCGAGCGCGGCGACTTCGACATCATGACCGCGCATGCCGGCAACCGGTTGGCGCAGGTGGACTATCCGCGCATGCTCGCCGGCGCGCTGGACGGCGGGTTCTGGGCGATCTACACCGGCCAGGGCGACCGCAGCGCGCAGGCGCACCTGGACGATCGCGATGCCGGGCTGCAACGGCTGATGGCGATCCGCGCGCTGCTCGCGGCGCATCCGCAGCAGTTCGGCATGGCCACCACGCCGGCCGACGCGGCGCGGATCAAGGCCGCCGGCAAGCGCGTGGTGTACCTGAGCATGGAGAACGCCAGCCCGCTGGTCGCCGATCCGACGCTGCTGCGCTTCTACTACGCGCAAGGCCTGCGGCTGATGAGCACGGCGCATTTCCTCAACAACGAATTCGCCGACTCGGCCACCGATCCGAAGGGACCGGAATGGCATGGGCTGAGCCCGGCCGGAAAGCAGCTGGTGCAGCAGGCGCAGAAGCTCGGCATCGTCATCGACCAGTCGCATGCCTCCGATGCGGTGTTCGACCAGCTGATCGCGCTGTCGCCGGTGCCGATCCTGCTCTCGCACAGCGGCGCACGCGCGCTGCACGCGCATCCGCGCAACATCGACGATGCGCGGCTGAAGGTGCTGGCCGCGCACGGCGGGGTGATCCAATTGAATTCCTACGGTGGCTACCTGATCGACAACGGCGCCAGCCCCGAGCGCAAGGCCGCCGAGGAGGCGTTGATCGCCCGATACGGCGGCTGGGAGCATCTGCAACTGGCCGACGGGCTCACGCTGGGCGAAGAGATGAAGGCGCTGGACGCCAGGTATCCGGTGCGGCAGGCGACGCTGGACGATTTCTTCGCGCACCTGGAGCACGTGCTGGCGCTGGTCGGCCCCGAGCATGTGGGCATCGGCATGGACTGGGACGGCGGTGGCGGCGTGGTCGGGATGGAGGACGTCGGCGACCTGCCCAAGATCACCGCCTGGTTGTTGCGCAAGGGCTACAGCGAGCAGCAGATCGCCGCCATCTGGGGCGGCAACCTGTTGCGGGTGATGCAGCAGGCGCAGGACTGGGCGGCGGCGCAGGCGAAGGCTGGAGCTTCCTGAGCCCGCCAAGGACAGAGGCAGCAGCGACCATCGCGGCAGGCCGCATCCGCGGCTCCAATTGGCGCTACGCCCACGGCAGGAATGCACTGCGCACGTGCTGGCGCATCGCCACCGCGACGCTGCCGCAGCGTGCGTCGATGACGCCAGCACGTGTTGGGCGACTTCGATCGGAACGGGCGCATTGCCGCGCGCTCGGCGTGGATCGGCTGGCCGTGCCAACACGTGATAGCTGTTGCACGTGCGATCACGGCCCGCGTGGTCACGCGCATGGCCTGCAGCGCGGCGGCGATGCGCGGCATCGGCTAGCATCGGGGCGACCATGAAGATCGTCATCGCACCGGATTCGTTCAAGGAAAGCCTGTCCGCGCTGGAAGTGGCCACGCAGATCGAGGCGGGGTTTCGCGACGTGTTTCCGACGTGGACCTACGTCAAGGTGCCGGTCGCCGACGGCGGCGAGGGCACGGTCGCGGCGCTGGTCGCGGCCACCGGCGGGCGTCTGGTCCGGCACACGGCGACCGGGCCGCTGGGCGCGCCGGTGGAGGCCTTCTTCGGCATGAGCGGCGATGGCCGCACCGCCATCGTCGAGATGGCCGCGGCGAGCGGGCTGGCGTTGCTGCCGCCGGCGCGGCGCGATGCGCTCGCCGCCACCAGCTACGGGGTCGGCGAATTGATCCTGGCGGCGCTGGACGCCGGCGCGCGCAGCATCGTCGTCGGCGTAGGCGGCAGCGCCAGCAACGATGGCGGCGCTGGCATGGCGCAGGCCCTGGGCGTGCGCTTGCTCGACGCGCAGGGCCGTGAGCTCGGTGCCGGCGGCGGTGCGCTGGCCGCGCTCGCGCGGATCGATGCGACCGGCCTGGATCCGCGATTGCGGCACTGCGCGATCCAGGTCGCCTGCGATGTCGACAACCCGCTGACCGGGCCCGCAGGCGCCTCTGCGGTGTTCGGGCCGCAGAAGGGCGCCACCCCGGCGCAGGTCGCGCAGCTCGACGCCAACCTGTCCCACTACGCCGCGGTGATCGACGCCGACCTGGGCATCGCGATCGCCGCGCTGCCCGGCGCGGGTGCCGGCGGCGGTCTGGCCGCGGCGCTGGTCGCGTTCCTGGGCGCGCAACTGCGCCCGGGCGCGGACATCGTCGCCGAGGCGCTGGGGCTGGAGGCGCTGGTGGCCGCTGCCGATCTCGTCGTCACCGGCGAAGGCCGGCTCGACAGCCAGAGCGCGCACGGCAAGACGCCGCTCGGCGTGGCCCGCATCGCCAAACGCCACGGCAAGCCGGTGGTGGCGATCGCCGGCGGCCTGGGCGCCGACGCGGCGCTGCTGCATGCGCATGGCATCGATGCGATGTTCGGCGCGGTGCCACGCCCCTGCACGCTGGAGCAGGCGCTGGCCGAGGCGGCGGCGAACCTGCGCAGGACGGCGCGCAACGTGGCCGAAGCGATCCGGATCGGCCGCGATCTGGGGAAGTGAGCGGCGCGCAGGCGCGCGCGCTCGGATCGGGTTGATAGGCCGGACGCGGGTGCACGTCCGAGGCCTGCGCTTCCACGGGCGGGAGCAGCAGCCGTTCTTCGCTGCGATGGGGATCTGCTGCGGCCCGGCACGATCAGGCCATGCCAACGAGCGGCAACGAGCCGGCCTGGCGCCCAAGTGCGGCGGCCAGCGCAACCTCGTGCGCGGTTCCGCGAGCGCCTGGCTCCGGCGTCGCGAAGGCTGCTGCCGACAGCAGTCACCACCTGCGCGCATGGCCTCGCAGCAGCCTATTCAGCTACAATGAAAACGATTACAAAAAGGAATTGACCTGCATGAGCACCCAGAACCTTCCCGAGCGCGCGCCGCTCAGCCCGAAGTGGCAGTTCCGCTTCGACTTCTTCGATCGCTACGGCGGACCGGCCTCGCCGGGCTTCAAACCGGCGTTCAAGGCCCTGTCGTTCGGCGAACGCCTGAAGATCAACATGAACTTCTTCGCGTTCTTCTTCGGCTGGATCTATTTCTTCATCCTCGGCCTGTGGCGCAAGGCGATCGTGCTGATCGGCATCTCGGTGGCGATCGGCGTGCTGTCGTTCTTCCTGCCGAACATGGTCATCAACGGCCTGAGCGTGGCCTATGCGGTGCTGGTCGGCATGATCGCCAACTACGCCTACTACCTGGAAGTGAAGAAGGGCAGCACCAGTTGGAACCCGTTCGAAGGCATGCGCTGGTGGTAAGCGGGATGTAGCCGGGACCGGGGACTCGGGACCCGGAAAAGCGGCGCCGCGGCGCTTTGCCTTATGCTTTTGCTCTTCCGGGTCCCCAGTCCCGAGTCCCGAGTCCCGGCTTCAGGTTCCCATGTCCCCTCCTGCGTCCCAGGCCGCTGCGGCACCCGCCGGCCTGTCCTCCGGCCTGATCGCGCTGTTCGCCGCCGCCTGCGGCCTGGCGGTGGCCAACATCTACTTCTCGCAGCCGCTGATCGGCATCATCGCGCCGGAACTGCGCCTGCACGCGGGCCTGGCCGGGCTGATCGTGGCGCTGACCCAGCTCGGCTACGGCGCCGGCCTGCTGTTGCTGGTGCCGCTGGCCGACGTGGCCGAGAACCGGCGCCTGGCGATCCTGCTGCTGGGCGGGGTGGTGCTGGGCCTGGTCGGCATCGGCCTGTCGCAGTCGGCCGCCGGCTTTCTGATCGGCTCGTTCGTGGTCGGCGTGTGTGCGGTGGCTACGCAGATCCTGGTCCCGTTCGCCTCGCACCTGGCGCCGGAGGCCAGCCGCGGCCGCGTGGTCGGCACGGTGATGGGCGGGCTGCTGGCCGGGATCATGCTGGCGCGGCCGTTCTCCAGTTTCGTCGCCGCCACCCTGGGCTGGCGCGCGGTGTTCTTCCTGTCCGCCGGCATGATGCTGTTGCTGATGGCGGTGCTGCGTTGGCGCCTGCCGCAGCGGCGGCCTGCGCAGCGCGCGTCCTATGCGGCGGTGCTGGCCTCGTTGCCGCGGCTGTATGCCGACACCCCGCTGCTGCGCCGGCGCGCGTTCTACCAGGGCATGATGTTCGCCGCGTTCAACGTGTTCTGGACCGGCTCGCCGCTGCTGCTGGCGCAGTCCTTCGGCATGGACCAGCGGCATATCGCGCTGTTCGCGCTGGCCGGTGCCGCCGGCGCCCTGGTCGCGCCGCTCGCCGGGCGCATGGCCGACCGCGGCTGGACCCGCCCGGCCACCGGTTGGGCGCTGGCCGCGGCGGCGCTGTCCTTCGGCATCGGCGCCTGGGCCGCACACGCGCATGCGCTGCTGTGGCTGGTGGTCGCCGCGCTGGTCCTGGATGCGGCGGTACAGGTGTGCCAGGTGCTGAGCCTGCGCAGCATCTACATGCTGGCGCCGGAACAGCGTGGCCGCCTCAACGGCCTGTTCATGACCTCGGTGTTCCTGTGCGGCGCGGCCGGTTCGTTGCTGGCCGCGGCGGTGTTCGCCTACGCCGGCTGGCCGGGCCTGTCGCTGCTCGGCGCCGGCTTCGGCGTGGCCGCGCTGTTGTTCTACTTCAGCGAATTCCGGCGGGCGGCGGTGGCGGCGCGCTGAGCGCGCTTCTGCTTGGATCGGGTGAAGCTTGCATCCGTTCCGAGGCATGCATTTACGGCAACCGGCAGGCCACGGTGCCGTGAAATTTGTACCTTCTCCCGTCGGGACATGGCCCCCTTTTCGGGGGAAGGCGGCCCGCAGGGGCAAATGAGGGCACGGGCGCAGCCTCGTGCACCCAAACGCGACGAGACGCTTTCGCGCCGTACCCTCACCCCAACCCCTCTCCCGGTGGGAGAGGGGCTATGGCTGTTCCCTTCTCCCATCGGGACCATGGCCCCCTTTTCGGGGGAAGGTGCCCCGCAGGGGCGGATGAGGGTACGGGCGAAGCCTCATGCACCCAAACTCCGCGAGACGCTCGCGCCGTACCCTCACCCCAACCCCTCTCCCGAGGGGAGAGGGGCTATGCGTGGCGTTGTTACTTTTTCCAGAACTGCCATTTCGGCGCCGGCTTGTCCGCCGCCGCCACCGTGGTGGCTTGCTGCGGCGCGAGGCTGCCCTGCACTTGGGCCAGGCGACCCAGCGCATCGAAGGCGAGCGTGATCCGGCTGTCGCCACGCGTGGCCACGGTCTGCCCGGATTCGCGCAGCAACGCATACCCCTGGTCGTCGAGAAAGCCCTCGGTCATCGCGCGGTGATCGAGCGGGAACTGCGCGACCAATTGCCCGAGCAGGCTGAGCACGCGCGCATCGTCGCACGGCGCGAACACGCTGGCGGGGACGTCGTCGAGCAGGAAGAACAGTGCGCCGCCGCGATACGGGCCGCGGTAGTAGCACTGCACGCTGAGTGCGGCGGCGAGCAGGGCCAGCGTGTGGCCGTCGTCGTCCAGCGGCAGCGACGCGGTGGCCAGTTCGGCCGGACCCTCGCGTTCGCCAATTTCGCGCAGCGCGTTCGCCGCGACCAGCAGGTTCTCCGGCAGGTTGCTGGCGGTGTTGGCCCAGGCCCATAGCCAGCTGGCGCTGTCCTCGGCGGCGCTGCCCAGCAGTTGGACCGGGAAGTGCAGGTCGTCGCCGAAGTGCGCGACGCCCTCGGCCAGATCCAGGCGCCAGCCGCGTTCGCCGAGCACGTCGGCCAGCGCCATCTGCCGGGCGAAGGCGGTGCCGATGTGGCGCGCCAGCAGGGTCTGGAAGGACGGCGTCACGGCCGCGGCTGCTCGCGCCGCAGCAGGCTGTGGCGGCGCCCGTACAGCAGGTAGGCGACCACGCCGATCGCGTTCCACAACAAGAACCATTTCTGCGTGGTGTGCGGCAGGCTCCAGAACAGGTACAGGCAGCCGCCGATCGCCAGCGGCGCGACCACCCACGCCAGCGGCGTGCGGAACTTGCGCACCCGGTCGGGCTCGCGCACCCGCAGCACCAGCAGGCACGCGGCCACCGCGATGAACGCGGCCAGGGTGCCGGCGTTGGCCAGCGCGGCGATCTCGTCCAGCCGCGCCACGCCGGCCAGCGCCGCCACCAGGATCGCGGTGAACAGCGTGGTCGCCACCGGCGTGCCGGTGCGCGCGCTGACCTTGGACAGCCCGCGCGGCAGCAGCCCGTCGCGCGACATCACGAAGAAGATCCGGCTCTGCCCGTACAGGAACGCCAGCAGCACCGTCGGCAGCGCGATCACCGCGGCCGCGGCGATCAGCGTCGCCGCCTTGCCCTGGCCGAGTTCGCGCAGGATCAGCGCCAGCGGCTCGGCGCTCTGCCCGAACACCGTGTAGCTCATCGCGCCGACCGCGGACAGCGCCACCAGCACGTAGATCAGCGTGCAGCCGACCATCGAGCCGAGGATGCCGATCGCCAGGTCGCGCTCGGGCTTCTTGGTTTCCTCGGCCGCGGTGGAGATCGCATCGAAGCCGTAGAAGGCGAAGAAGATGATCGCCGCGGCGGCCATCACCCCGCGTTCGACGCCGTCGGCGCCCATCGTCTTGACGAAGCCGAACGGCATGAACGGCTCCATCCGCGTGCTGTCGAAATGCGGCAGCGCGATCACCACGAACACGGTCAGGGCGACGATCTTCACCGCCACCAGCACCGCGTTGACGGTGGCGCTGGCCTGGGTGCCGAGCATCAGCATGCCGGCGACGACGAAGGTGATCAGCACCGCCGGCAGGTTGACGAACCCGCCCGGCACATGCGGCCCGGCGGTCAGCCACAACGGCAGGTCCACGCCCACGCCCTTGAGGAAGCCCACCGCATAGCCGGACCAGCCCACCGCCACCGTGCTGACCACCAGCGAGTACTCCAGGATCAGGCTCCAGCCCACCACCCAGGCGATGCTCTCGCCGAGCGCGATGTAGCTGTAGGTGTAGGCGCTGCCGGCGGCCGGCATCATCGTCGCCATCTCCGCGTAGGCCAGCGCGGCGCAGGCGCAGATCGCACCGGCCACCGCGAACGACAGCAGCACCGCCGGGCCCGCCTTGTCGGCGCCGACCCCGATCAGGGTGTAGATGCCGGTGCCGACGATCGCGCCGATGCCCAGCGCCACCAGGTGCGGCCAGCTCAGCGTGGGCACCAGCCGGCGCCCGGCCTCGTGGACGGTGACCAGATCGAGCGACTTGCGCCGGAACAGGAACGACATGCGGGCCTCGGGAAGCGATGGGACAAGCCCGCGAGTGTCGCCCAATGCGGTGCAGCAAAGCTACGGGAGCGCGTGGCGGGCGGCATCGCGGCGGCGCGCCCTGAGCGACGGCGCGGTCAGGGCAGGCCGTTGCGCCCGTGCGCCAGGAACCCGGGACGCGCCGACAGCCGCTCGTAGTACGCCTCCACCGCCGCCAGCGTCGGGCGCGGCATCGGCGTGGCCATCCAGCGCTGGGTGGCCAGGCCGAGCACGATGTCGGCCAGGGTGAAGTCCGCGCCCGCCGCATAGGCGCCGGTGCGCTGCAGCTGCGCGTCGAGAATGCCCATGTGCCGGTGCCAGTCCGCCGTGCTGCGCGCGATCGCCTTGGCGTCGCGATGGTCGGGGCTGTCGCGCACCAACGCCATGAACGCGTAGCGCCAGGCGTTGTTCAATTCGGTGGCCTGCCAATCCATCCATTGCTCGACGTGGGCGCGGCCCTGCGCGGCGGCCGGCAGCAGGTCGCTGCGCCCTTGCCGTGCCGCCAGGTAGCGGCAGATGCTGTTGGATTCCCACAGCACGAAGTCGCCGTCGCGCAGCACCGGGACCAGCGCGTTCGGATTCAACGCACGGAACGCCGGCGTGTCCACCGCGGCGAAGCCGGCGCCATAGGGCAGCTGTTCGATCGCCAGGTCCAGTTCCGCGCACAGCCACAGCACCTTGCGTACGTTGATCGAGGACGACTTGCCGTACAGGGTGAGCATGCGGTCGGGCCGAGTGTGGGGCGGCCGAGCGTGCACCAGCGCGGCATCGTGCGCAATGCGCCGCGCTCGCCATGCAGCGCGCACGCTCAGCGCGACACGCAGGCCAGGGCGTGGCCGACGGCGCGGCCGTGGCGCAGCTGCTGCGACGCGGCCGGCTACACTGGCGGCATGCAAACCGATCCCCATTTCCTGATCCTGGCCGGCCTGCTGTGCGCGGTCATCGTGCTGTTGCTGGCGCTGCTGTTGCGCCGGAACAATCCCGCGGCGCTGGAACAGGCCCTGCGCGAGGAACAGCGCAGCGGCCGTGGCGAACTGCGCGAGCAGCTCGACAGCCTGGCGCGCCAGCAGGACGCACGCAGCGAGGGCTTCGCCCGCCATCTGGCCGACCTGTCCACCCGCACCGACCAGCGCCTGGACCTGCTGCGCGAGGCGTTGACCGAAGACGCGCGCCGCGGCCGGGTCGAGGCCGGCGAGGCGCAGCAGCGCGTGGCCGAGCTGCTCAACCAGCGCCTGCTCGAAATGCGCGGCCAGCTCGATGCGTTCGGCCAGCAGCAGGACGTGCGCATGCTGCACTTCGGCCAGCAACAGAGCGAGCTGATCGCGCGCATCGACGCGCACCTGACCGGGTTGCGCGAAACCCTGGTCGAGGATGCGCGCCGCGGGCGTCTGGAAGGCGCCGAATCGCAGCAACGCTTCGCCGACGCGCTCGGCCAGCGGCTCAACGAACTGATCCAGCGCAACGAGCAGCGCATCGGCGAGATGCGCGCCACCCTGGAAGAGCGGCTGAAGGAACTGCAGGCCGACAACGCGGCCAAGCTCGAGCAGATGCGCGGCACCGTCGACGAGAAGCTGCAGACCACGCTCAACACGCGCCTGGATGCGTCGTTCAAGCTGGTCTCCGAACGGCTCGAGCAGGTCCAGCGCGGGCTGGGCGAGATGCAGCAGCTGGCCACCGGCGTCGGCGACCTCAAGCGCGTGCTGAGCAACGTCAAGAACCGCGGCGGCTGGGGCGAGGTGCAACTGGAGAACATCCTCGAGCAGACCCTGACCCAGGAGCAGTACGCGCGCGGCGTGAAGGTGCGCCCGGAGCGCAACGAGATGGTCGATTTCGCGGTGCGCCTGCCCGGCCGCGGCCACGAGGACACGCCGGTGTGGCTGCCGATCGACGCCAAGTTCCCGCGCGAGGACTACGAGCGGCTGCTCGATGCGCAGGAACAGGGCGATCCGGACCTGGTGCTGGCGATGGGCGCGCAACTGGAACGCGCGATCCGGGTGCAGGCCAAGTCGATCAGCGACAAGTACATCGCGCCGCCGCACACCACCGACTTCGCGGTGATGTTCCTGCCCACCGAAGGCCTGTACGCCGAAACCCTGCGCCGGCCCGGCCTGGCCGACCTGCTGCAGCGCGAGCACCGCATCGTCATCGCCGGCCCCACCACCGTCACTGCGTTGCTCAACAGCCTGCAGATGGGCTTTCGCACGCTGGCCATCGAGAAGCGTTCCAGCGAAGTGTGGGGCGTGCTGGCGGCGGTCAAGAGCGAGTTCGGCAAGTTCGCCGGCATCCTGGAAAAGGCCGAAAAGCAGATCAGCACCGTCGGCAAGAGCCTGGGCGATGCCAGCCGCAAGACCCGCACCATCGAGCGCCGCCTGCGCGGTGTGGAGACGTTGGCCGACGCACAACTCGCGCCGTTGCTGGATCTCGAACTGCCGATCGCCGATCCCGATCCGGACGAGGATGCCGCGCGCGACGAACAGGAGTGAGCGCATCGCGCACGGCCATGCATCCGCTGCAACGCGCGCGCTGCGATACTGAGCATCGCAACCCTGTCCGAATGGAGACGCCGATGTCGATGCGCTGGTGCACCCTGCTGTCCTGCCTGCTGCTGGCCGCCTGCGCCAGCGGCCCCACCCCGCATGCCCCGCCCGCGGCGCAATCCGGTAGCGATGGCGCCGAGGCGGCGCCGGACGCTGCGGCGTGCACCGCGCAGGGCGGCAGCCTGCAACCGCTCGGCCGGCGCGGCCTGCTCAAGTGCGTGGTCCCGTTCGCCGACGCCGGCAAGACCTGCAGCGACAGCGGCCAGTGCCGCGGCGATTGCCTGGCGGTGACGCCGGTGCCGACCGGCAGCGCCGCCCAGGGCGTGTGCCAGCGCGACATCAGCGAGAATTTCGGCTGCCGGCAGCAAGTGCAGGGCGGTGTGGGCGCTTCGCAGATCTGTATCGACTGAACCCGTCGCACCATGGCCGCGGCGCGGCCCTGCGCCTATGCTTGCGCTCCCCATTCCGTTGCAGGAGCCGTGCATGCACCAGTCGATCCAGGACATCCCGCTGACCACCATCGAAGGCCAGCCCGCGTCGCTGGCCGAGCATCGCGGCAAGGTGCTGCTGCTGGTCAACGTCGCCTCCAAGTGCGGGCTGACCAAGCAGTACGAAGGGCTGGAGGCGCTGTACCGCGAAAAGCAGGCCGATGGGCTGGAAGTGCTCGGTTTTCCCGCCAACGACTTCAAGGGCCAGGAGCCGGGCAGCGAGGCGGAGATCCAGCAGTTCTGCCAGCTCACCTACGACGTGACCTTCCCGATGTTCGCCAAGATCGCGGTCACCGGAGAGGCGACGCATCCGCTGTACCGCGCGCTGATCGACGCGCAACCGCAGACCGAGGGCGAGGGCCCGATGCGCGAGAAGCTGCTCGGCTACGGCATCGAGCCCAACCCGGCGCCGGGCGTGCTGTGGAACTTCGAGAAGTTCCTGGTCGGCCGCGACGGCCAGGTCGTCGGCCGCTTCGCGCCGGACGTGACGGCCGAGGATCCGCGCCTGCGCACGGCGATCGAGGCGGCGCTGGCGTAAACGGCCTGCGGCGTTCGCTGCCGCAAGGCCATGCCTGGCTATCCGGATGCGCTGTTTTGGCTCCGGGTGGCTCGGCCATCGGACCCGAGGAGCCATCGCACCCCTTGCGATTCCGGCTCCGCTCGTCGCGGCTGAAGCCGCTCCCACAGTAGTCACGCAGCTGGCTTGCTGCGTCGCGAGTGCGTGCAGCTCGCGGCCTCGCCTTTGCCGTCGCTTTGGCTTCTGCTTTGGCTTTGGCTTTGGCTTTGGCTTTGGCTTTGATTTGGGCTTGGCTTTGGCTGTTGCTTTTGACTTACCGGGTTCCCTTCCGCAGCGGCGGATGGACCGGGGAAAAACCCGAAGGGCGGCGCACATGGATGTGCGCCGTTCGCGGCAGGGGCAGGATGCCCCTTCCGCGAATCCCCGGTGCATCCGCGGACCCGTAGCGCGCAGCGCGGAGGGCGCGTAGGCAGGGCGCGCTTTCTTTTGGTTACTTTTCTTTGCGCGAGCAAAGAAAAGTGACTCGCCCAAAGGCGAAAGCCGTTGCCTTGCCTTTGCTTTTGCCTTGCCGTTTGTCTTGGTTCTGGCACTGAAATTCGAAGCTTTGAAGCTTTGGAGCAAGAGCAAGAGCTTCCGCTGGCGCGGGTCACTTTTCTTTGCTTGTGCAAAGAAAAGTAACCAAAAGAAAGCACACCCCGCAACGCGCCTTCCGCGCTTCGCGCTCCAGGTCCGCAGTCCCAACGGGCATTTTTCGACGGCACATCCATGTGCCGGCGAAAAACGGCGCGCATCCTGCGCGCCGCCCTTCGGGTATTCGCCCGCCGGGCCTGCCGCGCTGAGGGGGCCCGGTAAA
Source organism: Xanthomonas sp. WHRI 7945 (assembly GCF_035026585.1). Taxonomy (NCBI): domain Bacteria; kingdom Pseudomonadati; phylum Pseudomonadota; class Gammaproteobacteria; order Lysobacterales; family Lysobacteraceae; genus Xanthomonas; species Xanthomonas sp. WHRI 7945. The sequence goes on along the minus strand of NZ_JAYIQP010000016.1, from coordinate 40,140 downwards.
TCAAAAGCTAAGCAACAGCAGGAGCGACAGCAGGAGCTACGGCAAGAACAACGGCAAGAACAACGGCAATAGCAACGGCAATAGCAACGGCAATAGCAACGGCAATAGCAACGGCAATAGCGAAGCCTGCTGCGTGCACGGCATGCATGGCATCCGCGATGCCGCCGGGCGTCCTGCGCCGCAAATCGCGCCGCAATGCTCTCTCACGATCGCGATGCCCCCACAGCGGGAACTGGAAGGATTCAGCCACAAAAAAACCCGGCCGAAGCCGGGTTTTTCGTACTACCGGAAGCGTCTCAGCCTCAGCGGCTGCCGCCGCGCCACTCCGGGATCGGCATCGCGTCCACCGGCACGGTCGGATTGGTCTCTTCCTCGCGCAGATAGTCGGGCAGATCGTTGTCCTGGCGCTTGTGCGTGTGCAGGTCGCCTTCGATCTGGTAGCTGCGGCGCTGCATCCACGCGTCGCGGGTCAGCTGGTACTCGTCGGGCGCCTCGTCGCGCAGGCTGTCCAGCGACAGCAGCTGCGCGCGAGTGTCCACCAGCTGCAGGCCCTGCAGGCCGATGCGCACCGTGTCTTCCTCGATCTGCCGCAACGGCGACAGCGGCGCGTCGCCGGCCAGGCCGAAGACGTCGCGGACCGTGCGCGGCCCGAACAGCGGCAGCTCCACGTAGCGCGAGCGGCGCCAGCCCCAGGCGCCGAGCGTCTGGCCGAAGTCCTCGCTGCGCCGTGGCAGCTTGGCGTCGCTGGCCGGGTCGAAGATGCCGGCGATGCCCAGCGTGCTGTTCATCAGGAACCGGCCCAGGGTCTGTCCGGCCTGCAACGGCCGGCCCTGCAGCAGCTGGTTGACCATGGTCAACGGCGAACTGAGGTTGTCGAAGAAGTTGGTCACGCCCAGCCGCACCGGCCGCGGCACCACGTTGACGTAGGCGCGCGCCAGCGGCCGCGCCACTGCGCGGTCGACCACGTTGTTGAATGTGTGGACCTTGCGGTTGAACTTCTCCCACGGGTCGAAACTCTGCGGCACGGCGACGCCGGCCGGCAGGGTCGGGTCGGCGACCGGGTTGTACGGGTCGCTGCCGTACAGCGCGGCATAGTCGTCCTCGGCCGCGGTCTCGGCGCCGCCGGTCGGCGGCGTGCCCGCAGCAGCGGCCATTGCCTCGCCGGCGGCGGGTGCCTGTGCCGCCTGGGCTTCGGCGGCGGCCTGCGTCGCGGCCTCGGCGGCGCGCGCGTCATCGGCGGCAGCCGTGTCGGCGGGCATCGCCTCGGTAGTGGCCACGGCCGCTTGCGGCGGCGGTGGCGTGCGTTTGGGAGCGCCGGCACAGGCGCCCAGGGCGGCGACCAGGGCCAGGGAAGTGAGAATACGCAGCACGTTCATGGGATCAGCTCGCCGCCGGGGGAGATTGGAAATCCAGGGTCGAGGCCAGCCGGTAGGCGGCACTCAATTCGGTCAGGCCGGCCGGGGCGCCGTGGATGGCGACCTCGGCCTGGCCCTGCGCACGCAGGCGTGCGGCCAGTTCGGCGAGCAGCGCCAGGCCAGCGCTGTCCACCCGCGACACTTCGCGCAGATCCAGCGCGCGCGCGCCGACCAGCAGCGGCAACGCCGCCGGCCACAACGCGGTGGCGGCGGCGCGGTCGAGCACGCCGCTCAGCGCGAGCGTGTCGCCGTCGCGACGCAGGCGTGGCTCACTTCTTGTCACTGCTGCTCGCCGGTGCGACCTGCAGCGCGCCGTTGCGCAGGTCGGCCGCGACCTGCGGGATCGACTTGGTGCGCAGCGGGGTGTCGAACTGGTTGCGGAAGGTCTGCACGTACGACACGCCTTCCACCATCACGTCGAAGATCTTCCAGTTGCCGCCGGTATTGCGCACCAGGTAGTCGACCGGGATCGGGTCGCCGCCGCTGCGCAGCAGTTCGGTGGAGACCTTGGCGCCGCGACCGCCCGGCAGCGGGGTTTCCGACTTCACCCGCACCTGCGGCTTGCCTTCGAAGGTCAGCAGCGAGGTGCCGTAGCGCTGCATCAGGTTGTCGGCCATCGCATCGGCGAACAGCTTGACGTCGGCATCGGAGGCGCCGCGGCCGTGCACGCCGAGCACCAGGCGCGCGGCATAGTCGCGGTCGAAGGACTTGTTCATCTCGCTGTCGATGAACTGCTTGAGCGCGGCGTTGTTGCTCTTGAACTCGGCGCGGCGCTGTTCCAGCGTGGCCAGGATGCGGGTGCTGTTGTCGAGCACGACCTTGCTGGCCGAACCCTGCTGGGCGGCGGCGCCGGCGGGCGCGGCCTGCGCCAGCGCGACGGCGGGAGCGGCGACGGCCAGCGCAGCGGCGAGAGCGGCGGAGAGCAGTTTATTGGTCATGGCTTGGGTTCCGTTTCCGTAGAGGGAGTGGGGCTGTTCGCGGAGGATGCGGCAGCGGGTGTCGCGCCGGTGTTACTTCCGCCGCTGCCGCCGCCGAACATGTACTTGCCGACCAACTGGATCAGGTCCACCGCCGGCTGGGTGAAGGCGATCTCCTGGCCCGGCTTGAGCGTGTCGGGATCGCCGCCGGGCTGCAGCCCGACATAGCTTTCGCCGAGCAGGCCGCTGGTCAGGATACCGGCCGAGGTGTCGGCCGGCAGGTCCTTGTAGCGGTCGTCGATGGCCAGGGTCACCACCGAGTCGAACTTGGCCGGGTCCAGCTCGATCTTGGCCACCTGGCCGATGATCACCCCGCCGATCTTCACCGGCGCCTGCTGGCGCAGCTGGCCGATCTGCGAGAACCGGGCGGTCAGCTCGTAGCGGCCGCCGCCGAACCCCCACTGGCGGTTGGTGGAGGCGAGCGCCAGCACCAGCAGCGAGGCCAGGCCCAGCAGCAGAAAGGCGCCGACGGCGAACTCGAGACGGGGACCACGGATAGCCATAACGTGTCTACCTTGTTGATTCATCCGGGCCGCGGCGACAGTGCCGGGGCCGTTAAAGCGGTGACCCGCCAGCGACGGCGGGCCTCGGTGCGGCGTGCGGTCCCTACTGGAACAGCAGCGCCGACAACACGAAATTGAACATCAGCACCAGCAGCGAGGCGTTCACCACCGCGCGGGTGGTGGCCACCGAGGTGCCCTCGATGGTCGGCTCGGCATGGAAGCCGACGTACGAGGCGACCAGCGCCGCGGTACCGCCGAACACCGCCGACTTCAGCATCGCCACGCCGAAGTCGTCCCAGAAATCCACGCTGCTCGAAAGCGCCGACCAGAACGTGCCCTTGTCCAGGCCCAGCACGTGCACGGCCTCGAAGTAGCTGGCGCTGATCGCCAGCGAGCAGAAGATGCCGGTCAGCAGCGGCACGGTCAGCACCGCCGCCCAGAAGCGCGGCGCCACCGCCTTGGCCACCGGGTCGATCGCCATCAGCTCCAGCGCCTTGATCTGGTCGGTGGCGCGCATCAGGCCCAGTTCGGCGGCGATCGAGCTGCCGGCGCGGCCGATGAACAGCAGCGCGGTCAGTACCGGCGCCAGCTCGCGGTACAGCGACAGCCCCAGCAGCGTGGACAAGGCGTCGGAGGCGCCGTAGGTCTGCAGCGTGCGGTAGCCCTGCAGGGTCAGCACCAGCCCGACGAAGGCGCCGCCGACGGCGATGATCGGCAGCGAGCGCGCGCCGACCTTGTAGATCTCGCGGACCAGCTCGGCCAGGAAATCGCGGGTCGGCAGCGAGCCGCGCAGCACGGTGATCGAGAACAGCCCGGCACGGCCGAGCGCGCGGATCGAGGCGACGGCGCCCATCAGGCGGCGCTCCGCGCGCGCGCCGGCGCATCGAACGGGATCGGGCCGTCCGGGCGGCCGTGCAGGAACTGCTGCAGCAGCGGGTCAGCGCTGGCCTGCAGCGCGTCCGGGGTGCCGGCGAAGACCACGCCGCCGTTGGCGATGGCCACCGCCTGGTCGCAGATCGGCAGGGTCTCGTGGACGTGGTGGCTGACGATGATGCTGGTCAGGCCGAGGGTGTCGTTGAGGCGCTGGATCAGGCTCATGATCACCCCGGAGGCGATCGGGTCCAGCCCGGTCAGCGGTTCGTCGTAGATCATCAGCGGCGGGTCAAGGGCCAGCGCGCGGGCCAGCGCCACGCGCCGCGCCATGCCGCCGGACAGTTCGCGCGGCCAGGCGTCGGCGACGGCGAGCAGGCCCACCGCATGCAGCTTCAGCGCCACCAGCCGTTGCAGCACCGGTTCGGGCAGGCGGGTGTGGGCGCGCAGCGGCAGCGCCACGTTCTCGGCCACGCTCAGGTCGGTCAGCAGGCCGTTGCCCTGCAGCAGCACGCCGATGCTCTTGCGCGTCTCGCGCAGCGCGCGGCTACCGTGCGGCAGCGGCTGGCCGAACACTTCGACCGTGCCGGCGACCGGGACCAGCTCGCCGGTCAGCGCCGCCAGCAGCGTCGACTTACCGCTGCCCGACGGGCCGAGCACGGCCGTGATGCTGCCGCGCGGCACCGCTAGCGAGACGTCGCGCAGGATCGCGCGCCCGCCGCGGTCGATGCGCACGCCGGACAGCTGCACCAAGTTGGATTCGGGAGACGCCATCGCGGCCTTTAACGAAAAATCAACACAGGATTGAGCCAGTCCGCTGAACTTAACCGAACTGGGCCGTGCAGTATTGTCGCATCCGTGAAGCCCGCGTGCGCGTGGTCCGGGGACGCCGTACATGCAACAGCGTGTCTTGGGTCTGGGGCGGCCGGTTCCATGCCGGGCTTCGGCAGATGCTCCGAGGCGCTGCGCTTTACGCCGCCATGCCGGTCCTGCGATGCAATGCGGTGGTGCGTGCAGCCACTGTAGCGTGGCGGCGCCTGATCTGTCGGCGTGGCGCAGCGTCGGCCTTGTGCGCGCTGCCGCGGACCGCCACGATGCGCAGGGCGATGGCGCCGCGACAGGGAGTCGTACATGGAATTGCTGACGTTGGAACATTTCGCAGGAAGCGTGAACGAGACGTTTGCGGCGGAGTTGAACGAGGGCGAGATCTCCTTCGTGCTGGTCGAGGCACGGCCCTTGCCGATCAAGACCCCCGCGCAGCGCGCGCCGTTCTCGCTGCTGTTCCGCAATACCTCCTCGTTCCTGTTCCCGCAACAGATCTACCGCATGCGCCATGCGCGCCTGGGCGAAGTGGGGATCTTCCTGGTGCCGGTGGCGCGCGAGCGCGACGGCTTCCTGTACCAGGCCGTGTTCAACTGAGCGCCGGCGCCGCGCAGGCGGCGCGCCAGTGCATCTGCAGGTGGGTTTCGCTGGCGTCGCCGGCGAGGAAGCCCAGCCGCGCGTACAGCCGCTGGGCGGCGGGATTGGCATGCAGCACATGCAGCGACAGCGGGCATCCGGCCGCGGCCGCCAGCGCTTGCGCGTGCGCGACCAGCGCGGTGCCCACGCCCTGCCCGCGCCAGGCCGGCAGCAGGCTGATGTCGACCAGCACGTGTTGCGTCGCGCCGCGCTGCAGGTAGAGCCTGCCCAGCGGCGCCTGCGCGGTTTCCACGATCAGGAAGTCGGCGTCGGCGAAGTGGCTTAGATAGTGCGCATGCTGCAGCGCGAACTGCTGATCGAGGAACGCGCGCTTGGCGGCGTCCGGCCATGGGATAGCGGCCAGCTCCGCGCTGCGGGTGCTGGCGTACAGGTCGCGCAGCCAGGGCAGGTCGGCCTCGCGTGCGGCGCGCAGGCCGATGCCGCGCGCGCGCAAGATGCCCGGCTGGGCGGCGGGCTCGCGTCCAGCCGGAAAAGTCGGCGCCGGCGTACCGGCGGCGGCGGACATGCGGGTCGCCTCAGTCGAACGATGGGTAGACACCCGACAGCGCGATGCAGAAGTTCACCGCCAGGTAGGGCTGCTGGTTCTGGTGTGCGGCGCCGGTGCCGGTGGGCTGCAGCGCCGTTGGCGCGAACTGCGCGTTTGGTGCTGCCGTGACGAAGGGGCGGGCGGTGCTGCTGCCAAGTGCCGACAATGCCGCGCCCGCAGTGGGCGTGCCGCTCTTCTTGGTCCGGTCCGGCTGCGCAAACATTGTGGCGGCGTGCTGGTGCGGCGGAATCTGCGTGGTCTGCAGGCTGACTCCTGCCGCGCCGAACGTATCGCCGCGCTGCCGGCTGGTCAAACCAGGGCCTTGGCCTTGTTCGCAGCTGGCACGCCCGCAGAAGTTCGGCAGCTGGAACGTGTTGCTGCCGTTGCCGCCGTAGGCGGTCCCGAGCAACGAGAACAAGGCGCTGTTCTGCTGCACCGGCAGCATGGCGCCATTGCACAGCGCCCAGCCCACGGGGTTGAAATCGAAGCCGAACAGCTGGATTTCGCCAAGATAGGGTTCGGTCATGAACGAGTGCTCCGATGGAACGGACGGGCGCCGCCGCGAGGCGGGCGCGGCGAATGGAATCAGCTCTGCTGCGGGAAGATGCCGGCGGTGGAGATGCAGTACTGCACCGTCAGCGTCGGCATGAGGTTGTCGTGCGGCAGGCCGCCGCCGATGATCGTGGTCGATTGCGTGGACATCGCCACCGCCGTGGCGCCGGTGATGTCGGTCGCATAGAACACGTCAGCGGCGACCGCGGCCGGCAACAGTCCGGCCGGTGCGGTGGCGGTCGCGGCTGCCGTCGTGGCCACCAGCGTATGCGTGTGCGCCGGCATCTGTGGGCCGATGAGAGTGACGGCTTCGGTTCCGGAGATCTGGCCGAGCACGTAATTGCTCAGGCCCGGCCCCTGTCCCTGATGCAGCGGCAGGCGCCCACGCAGGTCCGGGACCGCGAACGTGTTCTGCCCATCGCCGCCGTAGGTGGTGCCGATCAGCATGAACAGGACTTCGTATTCGGCGATCGACAACAGGCTGCCGTCGCAGGCTTGCCAGTTCTGCGGGGTGCGGCCGAAGCCGAACATGCGGATCTCGCCGATGAATGGAGTGGCCATGGTGTCCTTCCTGGTCGATGGTGCACTGCGCGCCATCGGCGCGCGGATGGAGGGCGGCTTAGCTGCGCGAGGGGAAGATGCCGTTCAGCGCGATACAGAAATTGAGCGCGGTGTACGGCTGCAGGTTCGGATGCGGCAGGCTGCTGCCCGCCGGGCCGATCGACGCCTGGTTCAGCGCCACCAATGGTCCCGCCGCCGCATACAGCGCCGACGCCGGCCCGGTGGTGCTGACGTTGTTGCCGAACAGGTTCCCGGATGGGTTGCGGTTGTTGCCCGCGGCGCTCGAGCCCTGCAGTAGATGGTTGTGCGCAGGCAGATTGTCCGGCAGCAGCGAGACGTTCTCGGAACCGCCCACCTGCCCGACCGGCGCCGCGGGCGGTTGCCAGGCCGGATCCGCCGATGGCGAAGCGCCGAGTGGCGTGCGTCCGCGCATGTCGGGTAATGCAAAGGTGGTATTGCCGTTGCCGCCGAAGCGCGTCCCGAGCACGCTGAACAGCGCCTGGTTCTGGTTGACCGGCAATATCTGTCCGTTGCACTGCGCAAAATACTTGGGCGCGAAAACGAAACCGGTCATCATGATCTGACCGATGAAGAACTCGCTCATGCGGATCTCCCCCCGATTGTGGTGCCGGGGCATCGTGCCCGGCGCGCTCTACTTAATCACGGATTTCCTGACACGCAAGTCTTGATAATAATGAACGAGACAGTCTCAGCGCATTTGTTGCTTTACCCGCAGTAAAAATTACTGTTCAAATGCGGGGCGGCGCGAAGGGGATACGCCTTGCAAAGGCCTATATTCGCGCTGTCTGAGGCACCAGGAGCGTTGCCGGCGTCAGTGGGATGGCGCGACCTTTGGGGAAATGGAATATGTCTACGAAATGCACCGTCTCTTTCGGCTGGGCGCGCGTTGCCTCGCGCTGGCCGATAATGCTCGCCTTGTTGCTGGTGGCAACGCTGTATTCCGGAGCGGCTGCAGCGGCGCCCTCCCAGTTCTGTCCGACGATAAATACCAGCGTCGTGCAGGGCGGCTCGGTGCAGATCGACGTCACCACCTGCGACGGCACGGGAATCTACGACATCGGCGTCGGCTGGGATGGCGTGCAGCCGGCGCACGGCACGCTCGACGTGCCGAACCCGAGCGGCCCGCAGGGCACCCAGATCGTCACCTATACCCACGACGGAATTTCCACCGCCAGTGACAGCTTTCCGCTGGAGGATGGAGAAAGCAACACCATTACCGTCAACATCACCGTCGTTCCTGCGCTATCGGCCAGCATCGCGGTCGCGCCGGCCAGCCGCAACGAAGACAGCGGCGCGGCCTTCACCTACACGGTGACGCTGAGCCAGACCAGCAATTCGGCGACGACGGTCAACATCGCCTCCAGCGGCACCGCCACCAGCGGGGGGGACTACAACGGCGCGGTGGGCAGCGTCGTGATTCCGGCCAATACCACCACCGCCACGTTCCCCATCACGCCGATCGCCGACGGCACCGTCGAAGCGGACGAGACGGTGATCATGAGCGTGGTCAGCGGCAGCGGTTACGGCATCGGCAGCCCGTCCGCGGCGACCGCGACCATCCTCGACGACGACGTGCCCAGCGCGTCGATCGCGGTGGCCCCGGCCAGCGTGTCCGAGGACGGCGCCACCAACCTGGTCTACACCGTCACGCTCGACCAGGCCCCGGTGAACGCGACGTCGGTCGCCTTCAGCGTCGGCGGCAGCGCCACGTCCGGCGCCGATTACGCGGCCGTGAGCTCGCCGCTGGTGATCGGCGCCGGCCAGACCATCGGCACCATCACCATCAATCCGACCGCCGACGGCACCGTCGAACCCGACGAAACCGTGGTGATCAGCCTGGCCGCGGGCAGCGGCTACAGCGTGGGTTCGCCCGATAGCGCCACCGGCACCATCGCCAACGACGATGTGCCCTCGCTGAGCATCAACAATGTGAGCCTCAACGAAGGCGATGCCGGCACCAGCAACGCGACCTTTACCGTCTCGCTGAGCCAGCCGGCCGGCGCCGGCGGCGTCAGCTTCGACATCGCCACGGCCGATGGCTCCGCCACTGCGGGCGTGGACTACGTCGCCTCGAGCCTGACCGGGCAGACCATCCCCGCCGGCAGCAGCAGCGGCACCTTCACCGTGCTGATCAACGGCGACTCGCTCAACGAAGCCAACGAGAACTTCTTCGTCAACGTCAGCAACGTCAGCGGCGCCAGCGTCAGCGACCCCCAGGGCCAGGGCACCATCGTCAACGACGATGCGCAGCCGACGCTGTCGATCGACGATGTCAGCGTCAACGAAGGCAACAGCGGCACCACCACGGCCACCTTCACGGTGAGCCTGAGCGCGGCCAGCGGCCAGACCGTATCGGTCGACTACGCCAGCGCCGACGGCACCGCCACCGCCGGCAGCGACTATGTCGCGCGCGTCGGTACGCTGACCTTCGCGCCGGGGACCACCGCGCAAGGCGTGGCGATCACCGTCAACGGCGATACCGCGGTCGAGCCGAACGAGACCTTCAGCGTCGATTTGTCCGGCGCCAGCAACGCGGGCATCGCCCGCGCCACCGGCACCGGCACCATCACCAACGACGATGCGGTGGTGACTGTCGGTCCGGCGTCGCTGCCATCGGCGACGGCGGGCACCGCCTACAGCCAGAACCTGAGTGCCAGCGGCGGCACCGCGCCTTACTCCTTCGTGATCAGCGCGGGAGCATTGCCGGCCGGATTGACCTTGAGCGCCGCCGGCGTGCTGTCCGGCACGCCGACCGCCAGCGGCAGCTTCAACTTCACCGCGACCGCCACCGACAGCGGCGGCAGCCCCACCAGCGGCAACCGCGCCTACGCGCTGGTCGTGGCCAGCCCGACGCTCACCCTGCCGGCCACCACCCTGGCGGGCGGTACTGCCGGCCAGGCGTACACGGCCGCCATCAACCCGGCGACCGGCGGCATCGCGCCGTACACCTATACGCTCAGCGCCGGCGCATTGCCGGCCGGCGTCACGGTCAACAGCGCGACCGGTGCACTCAGCGGCACGCCGACCGTGGCCGGCAATTTCAACTTCAGCCTGACCGCGACCGACAGCACCACCGGCAGCGCCGGGCAGGCGAGCCAGAGCTACAGCCTGAGCATCGTGTCGCCGACGCTGAGCATCGCGCCGCCGACGCTGCCGACCGGTACGGCCGGCAGCGCCTATAGCCAGACGCTGAGTGCGAGCGGCGGCACCGCGCCGTACAGCTACGCGGTCAGCGCCGGCGCGTTGCCGACCGGGCTGAGCCTCGCGGCCGGTGGCGCGCTGGCGGGCACCCCGACGGTTGCCGGTAGCTTCGCCTTCACCGTGACCGTCACCGACGCAGGCAGCTTCACTGCGGCGCAGGCGTACACGCTGTCGATCGCCGCGCCGACGCTGAGCGTCGCGCCGCCGACATTGCCGTCAGGCACGGTCGGCAACGCCTACAGCCAGACCCTGAGCGCCAGTGGCGGCACCGCGCCGTACAGCTACGCGGTCAGCGCCGGCACCTTGCCGGCCGGGCTGGCCCTGGCCGCGGGCGGCGCGCTCTCGGGCACCCCGACCGCCATCGCCAGCTCTACCTTCACCGTGACTGTCACCGATGCGCACGGCTTCACCGCGGCACAGGCCTACACCGTGGCGATCGCCGCGGCGGTGCCGGCGCCGGTGGCGGTGGACGATAGCGGCGCAACGCTGGTCGAGACCGCGCTGACCCTGGCGGTGACCGGCAACGACACCGGCAGCATCGACACGATCGCGGTGACGACGGCGCCGACCCACGGCACCGCGGTGGTGAACGGCGTGCAGCTGATGTACACGCCGGCCGCCGGCTATGTCGGCGCCGACACCCTGAGCTATACCGCCACCGGCGCCGGCGGCACCTCGGCGCCGGCCACGGTCACCATCACCGTCAATGCGCGTCCTGTCGCGGCGTCGGCGACGATGCAGGCGGTGTCCGGCGAAGCGCAGACGGTTGATCTGACCCGCAACGCGACCGGTGGGCCGTTCGTGGCCGCCGCGCTGGTGGCGATCATGCCGGCCAATGCCGGCACCGCAACCATCACCCGCAGCGGCGGCGCGGCGGCGGCTGGTGTTCCGACCGCAGCCGCGGCCGATGGCCCCAGCTTCATCATGACCTTCACCCCGAACCCGGCGTTCTCCGGCCAGGCCACGGTGCGCTTCACCCTGTCCAACGCCTATGCGACGTCGGCCGAAGCGGCCATCGTGTTCGTGGTCGCGCCGCGCCCGGATCCGACTTTGGATGCGGAAGTGCGCGGGCTGATCGATGCACAGGCCGAGTCGACCCGGCGTTTCGCCAAGGCGCAGATCGACAACTTCCAGCGCCGGCTGGAGGCGACCCACCGCGGCGATCGCAGCTTCGACAACGGCCTGAGCTTCCAGGCCAGCTCGCACTGCCGCCAGGCCGAGCGCGGGGTGACGGCGCAGCCGTGCAGCCAGCCGACCTGGGATGCGGATACGGCGATGGACGCCGGCGATCCGGCGGCCACGCGCACGCCGACCGCCAGGACCGCGGTCGACGGCGACCTCGGCCTGTGGGTGGGCGGTGCGATCCGCTCCGGCAGCCTGGACAAGCAGGCGCAGCGCGCCGGCGTGGACTTCCAGTCCGACGGCCTGAGCATGGGTGCCGACTACCGGGCATCGGACTGGCTGGCGCTGGGCGCGGGGCTGGGCTGGGGCCGCGACGACAGCGACGTCGGCAGGAACGGCAGCCGCAGCAAGGCGACCGCGTACACGCTGGCGTTGTATGCCAGCGTCCATCCCGGGCAGCACTTCTTCTTCGACACCCTGGTCGGCTACCAGCTGCTGTCCTACGACCTGCGCCGCTACGTGACCGACAACGGCGAACTGGCCGAAGGCGGCCGCGACGGCAGCCAGTGGATCGCATCGGTGTCCACCGGCGCCGACCTGCAGCGCGGCGACTGGCAGATCACCCCATATGCGCGGGTGGACATGGCCCGCGCCACGCTGGACGCCTACAGCGAAGCGGCGATGGCGCCGTACGCGCTGCACTACGCGGACATGGACGTGTCCACCACCACCGGCAACCTCGGCCTGCGCCTGGAGTGGCGGCGCGAGATGTCCTGGGGCCAGTTCACCCCGCAGCTGCGCGTGGAATACCAGCGCGACTTCCAGGGCCGCGGCGACGCCACGCTGAGCTACGCCGACCTGAGCGGCGGCCCGCTGTACCGCACCGGGCTGAGCGTGTTCGACCGCAACCGGCTGATGCTGGGGCTGGGCGCGGTGTTCACCACCGAACAAGGCCTGTCCACCCGCGTCGAATACCGCGGCGTGACCGACGGCGACAGCGGCAGCGACCAGACCTGGATGTTCAACGTGGAAAAGAAGTACTGACGCGATAAGCCCCTCTCCCCTCGGGAGAGGGATTGGGGTGAGGGTCCGGCGCGAAGCGTCTCGCGGAGTTTGGGTACACGAGGCTGCGCCCGTACCCTCATCCGCCCCTGCGGGGCACCTTCTCCCGATGGGAGAAGGAAGAAGCCAAGCCCCTCTCCCACCGGGAGAGGGGTTGGGGTGAGGGTCCGGCGCGAAGCGTCTCGCGAAGTTTGGGTGCACGAGGCTGCGCCCGTACCCTCATCCGCCCCTGCGGGGCACCTTCTCCCGAGGGGAGAAGGGAGCAGCCGTAGCCCCTCTCCCGTCGGGAGAGGGGTTGGGGTGAGGGTTCGGCGCGAAGCGTCTCGCGGAGTTTGGGTGCACGAGGCTGCGCCCGTACCCTCATCCGCCCCTGCGGGGCACCTTCCCCCGAAAGGGGGGCCATGGTCCCGATGGGAGAAGGGAGCAGCCGTAGCCCCTCTCCCACCGGGAGAGGGGTTGGGGTGAGGGTTCGGCGCGAAGCGTCTCGCGGAGTTTGGGTGCATGAGGCTGCGCCCGACCCTCATCCGCCCCTGCGGGGCACCTTCCCCCGAAAGGGGGGCCATGGTCCCGGTGGGAGAAGGGAGCAGCCGTAGCCCCTCTCCCACCGGGAGAGGGGTTGGGGTGAGGGTTCGGCGCGAAAGCGTCTCGCGAAGTTTGGGTGCACGAGGCTGCGCCCGTACCCTCATCCGCCCCTGCGGGGCACCTTCTCCCGAAAGGGGGGGCCATGGTCCCGGTGGGAGAAGGGAGCAGCCGTAGCCCCTCTCCCCTCGGGAGAGGGGTTGGGGTGAGGGTACGGCGCGAAGCGTCTCGCGGAGTTTGGGTGCATGAGGCTTCGCCCGCACCCTCATCCGCCCCTGCGGGGCACCTTCTCCCGGTGGGAGAAGGAACAGCCAGCCACCACCATCCCGCAACGCCACCGCACCCGCGCATCCGGCACAATGCCGCACGCATGCACGCCACCTCCGCGCCCGACTTCCGCCTGTATCCGTCCAATGCGCTGGATACCCTGGCCGCCCTGCTTGCCGAGGAGCTGCGCCGGCCGGTGCCGGAACAGCCGCTGCTGACGCCGGAAGTGGTGCTGATCCCGCAGGTGGCGATGCGTCGCTGGCTGCAGTCCACGCTCGCCGCTGCGCACGGCGTCGCCGCGAACCTGGAATTCCTGACCCCCGGCGAATTCGTCGCGCGCGCGCTGGAGGCCAACCTCGGCCCGGCCGCCGACGACCTGGACATGGCCACCACCCAGTGGCGGCTGTACGCGGCGTTGCAGGCCGACCTGGGCAGCGATGCGGCGCTCGCCCCGCTGGCCGGCTACCTGGCCGACGGCGACGCGCTCAAGCCCTGGGCGCTGGCCGGCGAGCTGGGCAACGTGTTCGAGAAGTACCAGGCCTGGCGCCGCGACTGGCTGCTGCGCTGGGAAGGCGGCGCCGACGCGGACGACCCGCAGGCGCGGCTGTGGCGCCGGATCGCCAGTGGCCGCCAGTACCGCGCGCGCCGCATCGGCCAGTACCTGGACCGCTACGCGCGCCCCGACGGCCCGTTGCCGCAAGGACTGCCGCGGCGGCTGTTCGCCTTCGCCATCCTCAACGTCTCCCCGGACGTGCTGCGCGTGCTCGCCACTCAGGCGCGCATGGGCACGCTGCACTTCTACCTGCCCACGCCGACCCAGGGCTATTGGGGCGACCTGCAGACGCTGTGGCAGCGCCGCCGCCAGGACGGGGCGGTGGATCTGTTCGCCGAGCAGGTGCAGGAGAATCCGCTGCTGCAGGCTTGGGGTGCGGCCGGGCGCGACTTCATGGCGCTGGTCGGCGACTACGAAGTGGTGCATCCGCTGGCCGAAATCGCGGTCTACGCCGACCCGCTGGCCTCCGGCGCACGCGCGCTCGCCGACGGCGGCCTCGGCGACAGCCTGCTGCGGCGCATGCAGAGCGACCTGTTCCACCGCCGCGCGCCGGCCGTGCCGCCGCCGTTGCCGGCGGTCGACCTGGCCGATCCGAGCCTGCAGGTGCACGCCTGCCACACCCGCCTGCGCGAACTGCAGGTGCTGCACGATCAGCTGCGCGCCTTGCTCGACGACCCCCGCTTCGATCCGCCGCTGCAGCCGCGCGAGATCGCGGTGCTGTCGCCGGACATCGACCCGTACGTGCCGTACCTGGACGCGGTGTTCGGCGGCCACGGCAGCGACGACGCGCTGCCCTACGCGTTGGCCGACGCCAGTCCGCTGGCCAGCGAGCCGCTGGCCGAGGTGTTCCTGACCCTGCTCGGCCTGCCGCTGTCGCGCTTCGGCCTGCACGAGATCCTCGACCTGCTGGCCAGCGCGCCGATCGCCGAGGCGGCCGGGCTGGACGAAACCGGATTGGAACGCCTGCGCGGCTGGCTGCACGCCGCCGGCGCGCGCTGGGGACTGGATGCCGCGCATCGGCATCAGCACCAGGCGCCCGGCGACGACGCCTACACCTGGCGTTTCGCGCTGGACCGGCTGCTGCTCGGCCACGCCAGCGGCGCCGAGGACGACATCGCCGGCGTGGCGCCATGGCCGCAGCTGGAAGGCAGCGCGCTGCTGGCGCTGGACACGCTGCTGCGGCTGCTGCGGGTGCTGGACCGCCACCAGGCCATGCTGGCCGAGCCGATGAGCCCGGCGGACTGGCGCGAATGCCTGCTCGGCCTGCTCGACGCGCTGATCCCGCAGGCGCCGTCGGCCCCGCGCGCGCAGCGCGCCCTGGAACGGTTGCGCACGCTGATCGACCAGTTCGCCCGCGACGCGGCGCGCGCCGACTACGCCGGCAAGGTGCCGGCCGAGGTGGTGCGCGCGCACTTCGCCGCGGTGCTGGGCGAATCGGACACGCGCGCGCCGCTGCTCACCGGCGGCATCAGTTTCGGCCGCATGGTGCCGATGCGCCTGCTGCCGTTCCGCGCGATCTGCCTGCTCGGCATGAACGACGGCGACTTCCCGCGCCGCGACCCGGCCGCCGGGCTCAATCGCCTCACCGCCGACCTGGGCAGCGAGCGCCGCCGCCACGGCGACCGCTCCACCCGCGAGGACGACCGCTTCCTGTTCCTGCAGCTGTTCGCCTCGGCGCAGGACGTGTTCTACCTCAGCTACCTGGGCGCCGATGCGCGCGACGGCACGCCGCGCGAGCCGTCGGTGCTGGTCAGCGAACTGTTGGCCAGCGCCGCGCAGTACCACGCCGCTCCCAAGGCCATCGACGCGCTGGTGGTGCGCCATCCGCTGCAGCCGTTCGCCGCCGCCGCGTTCGGCGCGCTCGGCGAGGACGGCGCCGACCCGCGCCGCTTCAGCTACCGCCGGCAATGGCGGCCGGCGGTGGACAGCCTGGCCGGGCAGCGCCAGCCGCTGGCGCCATGGGTCGTGGGCGCGTTGCCGGCGGACGCCATGGCGCTGCCGGCAAGCGTGTCGATCGACGACCTGCGCCGGCTGTTCGCCGATCCGGCCGGGCAGTTCTTGCGCCATCGGCTGGGCATGCGCCTGCCCGATCCGGCCGGCGAGGACAGCGACCTGGAGCCGCTGCTGGCGCCGAGCGGCGGGCTGGACCAGTACGGCCTGCAGCAACAGGTGCTGGAGGCGGTGCTCGCCGGCGCCGTCGATGGCCTGTACGAGCGCCTGCGCGCGCGCGCGCTGCTGCCGTCAGGCCCGCTCGGCCGGCGCTTGCTCGACGAGCGCCTGCGCCAGCTGCGCCCGTACGCTGAAGCGTTCGCGCAGTGGCGCGGCGACGCGCCGGCACGCTCGCAGCGGCTGCAGGTGCGGATCGACGACATCGACCTGCACGGCCGCCTGCCGGGTTGGTACGCCAACGGCGTGGGCCGGGTGCAGGTCGGCGCGGTCAGCGGCCGCGCGGCGATCCGTCACGGCCTGGAGTGGCTGCTGCTGCGCGCCGCCGGCGAGCGCGCCGACTACGTGCGCTTCTTCGAAGACGACGACAGCCTCGGCCCGCATCCGATGGACGCCAACGCGGCCGAACCGCTGTCGCAGGCACAGGCGCAGGCGGCGCTGGCCGAGCTGCTGCAGCTGTACCGGCAGGGCCAGCAGGCGCCGCTGGCGTTCGCCCCGTACAGCAGCTGGAAATACCACCAGGCCGCGCGCGACGACGACCTCGACAAGGCGATCAAGGACGCCGCCGCGCAGTGGCAGGCCAGCTTCGGCTGGAGCGAAGCGACGAGTCCGGAACTGCGCCTGGTGCATCGCGGCCGCGACCCGTTCGCCGATGCGCAGCGCTTCGCCGAATTCGCCGCCACCAGCCACCGGCTGTATGCGCTGCTCGAACGCGGCGACCCCGGCGGCGCGCTGGATCCGGCGCGGCTGGCGGAGAGCTGGCGGCAGTGGCGCGGCGCGCAGGAGGACGCCGAATGAGCGGACCGCTCGCCGACGACCCGTACCTGACCCTGCCGCTGCACGGCGTGCGCCTGATCGAGGCCAGCGCCGGCACCGGCAAGACCTTCACCCTGGCCACGCTGTTCACCCGGCTGGTGGTCGAGCGCCGCTTGCGCGTCGGCCAGATCCTCGCCGTCACCTTCACCGAGGCCGCCACCCAGGAACTGCGCCGGCGCATCCGCGAGCGCCTGGCGCTGGCGGCGACGCTGGTGCCCGATGCCCCAGCGCTCCCTGTAGGAGCGGCTTCAGCCGCGACAGAGAGTTCGGACGACCTGTCACCGACCGAGATCGCAAACGACCCGTCGCGGCTGAAGCCGCTCCTACAGGAAACGCCCGACGCTGTTCTCACCCGCGCCATCCTTGCCGCGCATCTGGCCGCCAGCGGCGAAACCCCCGCCGCCCTGCGCCGCCGCCTGCAGCAGGCGGTGGAGGAAATCGACCTCGCCGCGATCTTCACCATCCACGGCTTCTGCGCCCGCGTGCTGCGCGAGCACGCGCTGGAGAGCGGCCAGGCCTTCGCCGCGCCGGAACTGCTGGCCAACGACCGCGAGCTGTTGGCCGAAGTCGCCGCCGACCTGTGGCGCCAGCGCGCCGCAGACGCGGCGATGGCCGAGGACCTGGTCGCGCTGTGGCCGGGCGGTCCCGAGGCGCTGGCCAGCGACCTGCGCGAACTGGTGCGGCATCCGCAGCTGCTGCCGGCGGTCGCCACCACCGCCGACGATCCCGCCGCGTTGCTGCAGGCGGCGCAAGCGGCGGGCAGCGCACTGGCCGCGGAGTTCCAGGCCCATGGCGTCGCCTTCTTCGACGCCATCATGGCCGCGATCGACGGCGGCGTGCTGAGCAAGGTCAGCTACAAGCCCGACTGGCTGGCCGCGCTCTGGCATTGGTTCGACGGATTCGCCGCCGCGCCCGCACAGGGCCTGCCGCCGCACCCCAAGCTGATCAAGCTGACCGCCGCGGAACTGGCCGCCGGCACCAACAAGAAATTCGTCGACCGCACCCCGGCCTCGCCGCTGAGCCATGCCATCGACGGCTATCTGGCCGCGCTGGCGCGCGTGGAGGAATGGCGCGGCCGGCGCCGCATCCGCCTGCTGCACGCGCTGCGCGACGATGCCGGCGCGCGCCTGGCCCTGCTCAAGCGCCAGCGCCGCGTGCAGACCTACGATGACCTGGTCGACGGCGTGGCGCGTGCGCTGCAAGGCCCGCAGGGCGAGGCGCTGGCGCAGCGGCTGCGTGCGCAGTACGCCATCGCGCTGGTGGACGAATTCCAGGACACCGATGCGCGGCAGTGGTCGATCTTCTCCACGGTGTTCGGATCCGCGAACGAACATGGCGAGCGCAGCGTTTCGCCAGGCGAGCACGGCACCGAACCGCTCGACCAGGCGCAAGCGCGCTTCCTCGCGCTGATCGGCGATCCCAAGCAGGCCATCTACGGTTTCCGCGGCGGCGACGTGCAGACCTACCTGGCCGCGGCCGCCACCGCCGAACCGGCGCCGCCGCTCGGGCACAATTTCCGCTCGCGTCCCGCGCTGCTGGCGGCGATCGAGGCGCTGTACGCGCAGGCCGGCCACGCGCAGGCATTCTTGACCGAGGGCATCGCCTTCCACCCGGTGCAGCCGGGCACCAAGCGCAGCGATGTCGAGCTGCAGCGCGACGGCGCCACCGCGCCAGCGCTGACCCTGTGGCGCGCGCCGGAGCCGCCGCCGCCGGACAAAGGAAAGCCCAAACCCTGGAGCGCCGGCCGCGCACGCGCGCTGTGCACTGCCGCCTGCGTCGCCGCGATCCGCGACTGGCTCGCCGGCGGCCGCGCCGGCACCGCCATGGTCGGCGGCCGTCCGGTGCAGGCCGGCGACATCGCGGTGCTGGTGCGCAGCCATGGCGAGGCCACCCGCATCCAGCAGGCGCTTGGCGCGGTCGGCATTCCCGCGGTGGCCGCCGGCCGGCAGAGCCTGTTCGCCACCGACCAGGCGCTGGAATTGCTGACCCTGCTGCAGGCGCTGCTCGACCCGGGCGACGACAGCCGCCTGCGCGCGGCGCTGGCGACGGTGCTGATCGGCGAAGACGCCGCGGCGATCGCTGCGCTGGAACACGATGGCGACCGCCACCGCCGTTGGCAGCAACAGGCGCTGGACTGGCGCGAGCGCTGGCAGCGCGGTGGTCCGCTGGCGCTGATCGGCGACCTCAGCGCCGCGCACGCGCAACGCCTGCTTGCGCTGCTCGACGGCGAGCGCCGGCTGACCAACTACCTGCAGCTGGCCGAACTGCTGCAGGAAGCCGACACCCGCGCGCTCGGCCCGCACGGCCTGGTCGATTGGCTGGCGCGGCGCATCGCCAATGCCGACGATAGCGACGAGACCCAGCAACTGCGCCTGGAATCGGACGCGCGCCGGGTGCAGATCGTGACCCTGCACAAGAGCAAGGGCCTGGAATATCCGCTGGTGTTCCTGCCCTACGTCGGCATCGGCCGCAGCGACCGCGGCGCCGGCCGGCATTGCGCCGTGCACGCGCCGCCGCTCGGCCGCCAGCTGCACTGGAACACGTCGAAGTGGAGCGGCGGCAACGACGATCCGGCCTGGAGCACGGCCGAGGCGGCGTGGAGACAGGAACAGCGCGCCGAGGACGCGCGCCTGCTCTACGTCGGCCTGACCCGCGCCGAGCACGCGCTGTGGATCGCCGCCGGCCCGTTCCACCAGCACGAGCGCACCGCGCTGGCGGCGATGGTCGCCGACCTGGATGCGTTGCAGGCGGCCGCCGGCACAGGCGCGATCGCGATCGACACCACGCCGCCGCCGGCCAACCTGCCGCGCCTGCCGCCGGCCGCCGAGATCCAGGTGCCGCCAGCGCGCGTGCCGCAGCGGCACATCGCCCCGGACTGGTGGGTGTACAGCTTCACCCAGCTGGCCAATGCCGATGCCGGCGTCGCCACCGACCCGATGGCCAGCGCCACCGTCGTCGGCAGCGGCGGCAGCGACGAACCGTCCACCAGCGAGGCCATTGCGACCACGCTGGACGTCGAAGCCTTCGACCGCCGCTTCGCCGGCAACCGCTTCGGCGTGGCGATGCACGACGTGTTCGAACGCTGCGACTTCGCCGCCTGGCGCGATTGGATTCCCGGCCAGCCGGCACCGGACGGGCAGACCGCGGCCATCGTCGAAGCGCTGCAACGCGGCGGCTACGCCCAGGACGAATTGGAGGATGGCGCGGCCATGCTCACCGCCCTGGTCGGCAACACCCTCACCGTCGCGCTGCCCGAAGGCACCCACCTGGCCGCGGTGCCCGAACCGCAACGCCGCAACGAAATGGAATTCCACTTCGCGATGCGGCCCACCCGCGTCGACGCGCTGCTGACGCTGCTGCACCGCTTCGGCGTGGTCGGCGAGCGCCAGGCGTTCGGCGCACGCCAGCGCCTGGAAGGCCTGATGACCGGCCTGATCGATCTCACCTACCAGCACGACGGACGCTGGTACGTGCTCGACTACAAATCCAACCGCCTGCCCAGCTACGACGCCGATGCATTGATGCGAGCGATGGCGCACAGCGAATACGAACTGCAGGCGTTGATCTACACCGTCGCGCTGCACCGCTGGCTGCGTTTCCGCCTGGGCGAGAACTACGCCTACGCCCGCGACTTCGGCGGCGTGCGCTACCTGTTCTGCCGCGGCCTGGATGCCACGCGCGATCCTTCGCCGGGCGTGCACGCCTGGCGCTTCGACCCCGACCTGGTCGAGTCCGTCGACGCCCTGTTCGCCGGCGCGCCGCTTAAGCCCCTCTCCCATCGGGAGAGGGGTTGGGGTGAGGGTACGTCCGCCCACGGAGCCCCCACCCCGTGAACCAACCCAACCTCCTGACCGCCCTCCACCGCAGCGGCGCGCTAAGCACCCTGGATGACGCCTTCGACCCCACGCTCCTCGAAGCCGCCGACGCCCTGTCCGCCGGCGCCGCTTTGGAGCCCCTCTCCCCCCGGGAGAGGGGTTGGGGTGAGGGTACGTCCGCCCACGGAACCCCCACCCCGTGAACCAGCCCAACCTCCTGACCGCCCTCCACAGCAGCGGCGCGCTAAGCACCCTGGACGACGCCTTCGACCCCGCGCTCCTCGAAGCCGCCGACGCCCTGTCCGCCGGCGCCGCTTTGGAGCCCCTCTCCCCCCGGCGACCGCAGGAAGTCCCCGTGGGAGAGAGGGGTTGGGGTGAGGGTACGTCCGTCCACGGAGCGCCCACCCCGTGAACCAACCCAACCTCCTGACCGCCCTCCACCGCAGCGGCACGCTACGCACGCTCGACCACGCCTTCGCCCAAACCCTGAGCCGCCTGGCCCCGGACACCCCCGACCTGGTCCTGTCCGCCGCCGCCTTGGCCTCGCTCGCCGTCGCCAGCGGCCACGCCGGCCTCGACCCGGCCCGCGCCAGCGTCCTGCTCGACCCGCGCGACGGCCCGCCGCCGCAACTCCCGGACCCGACCGACTGGCAACGCGTCCTGTCCGCGTCGCGCTGGATCGCCCAGCCCGCGGCGGAGGACCCGTCTGCCGCCGACTGCCCGCTGGTGCTGGAGCACGGCCTGCTCTACCTGCGCCGCTACCGCGAATACGAACGTCGCCTGGCGCAAGGCCTGCGCCGCATCGCCGCGCACCCGCTGCCGGCCTCCGGCGTCGCCGCACTCGCCCCGCTGTTCGCGCAGCTGTTCCCGCTCCCATCGGCGACCGAAGGAAGCCCCCATGGAAGAGAGGGTGCCCAAAGGGCGGGCGAGGGCACGCCCGCGCCCGACCACCCCACCGACCGCCAGGCCCAGGCCGCCGCACTCGCCCTGCGCCGCGCCCTGCTGCTGGTCACCGGTGGCCCCGGCACCGGCAAGACCACCACCATCGCCCGCCTGCTGCTGCTGCGCATCGCCCAGGCGCAGGCCACGGACAGCGCCGCCCCGCGCATCGCCCTGGCCGCGCCCACCGGCCGCGCCGCCGAGCGCATGGCCGAGAGCCTGCGCACCGCCGTGGCGCGCGCCATCGAAAGCGGCATCGACCCGGCCCTGGCCGCCGCGCTGCCGGCCGGCGCCAGCACCCTGCATCGCCTGCTCGGCGTGATCCCCGACCTGCCGCGCTTCCGCCATGACGCCGACAACCCCCTGCCGTTCGACCTGATCGTGGTCGACGAAGCCTCGATGGTCGACCTGCCGCTGATGTGCAAGCTGGTCGAAGCCGTCGCCGACGGCACCCAGCTGATCCTGCTCGGCGACGCCGACCAGTTGCCCTCGGTAGAAGCCGGCGACGTTCTCGCCGCCATCCTGCAGGCCGCCGGTCCCGGCGACGCACTGCAGCCCGACGACGCACAAGCGCTGCAGCCGCTGCTGGGCCACACCCACGCCGATACCCGCGGCGGCGGCCTGTCCGGGCATCGCGTGCACCTGCTGCGCGGTTACCGCCAGGCGCAGGGCTTCGCACTGGCACCGCTGGCCGACGCCGTGCGTGCCGGCGACGCCGACACCGCCCTGGCCCTGCTGCGCAGCGGCGAGCTGGCCGGCGTGCACTTCCACGAAGACAGCGAAGACCCGCTCGCCGCCCGCCGCGACGCCCTGCTCGCGCACTGGCGCGCCCTGGCCGACGCCGCCGATCCCGCCCATGCCCTGCGCGACGCCGCGCGCCTGCGCCTGCTCAGCGCCGTGCGTGCCGGCCCGCAAGGCGCGCGCGGCCTCAACGCCCGCGTCGAACAGTTGCTGGCCGACAGCGGTGCCGGCGCCCGCCGCCTCGGCGCCGCCTCGCCCTGGTTCCACGGCCGCCTGCTGCTGATCACCGAGAACAGCTACCGCCACGGCCTGTTCAACGGCGACGTCGGCATCTGCCTCAGGGACGCGCAAGGCGCCCTGGTGGCCTGGTTCGAAGGCGAGGGCGACGGCCAGGTCCGCGGCTTCCACCCCGCCGCGTTGCCCGCGCACGAAAGCGCCTTCGCGATGACCGTGCACAAGGCGCAGGGGTCGGAATTCGAGGAAGTCTGGCTGCAACTGCCGACGCGCGACGTGCGCGTGCTCAGCCGCGAGCTGGTCTACACCGGCCTGACCCGCGCCCGGCAGACCCTGCACCTGGCCGCCAGCGAAGCCGTGCTGCGCGCCGCGCTGGCGCGACATGCGGCACGGATCTCGGGGTTGGCGTGGCGCTTGGGTGGGGAGCAAGAGGCGGCACCCGCCACGCACGCAGCGGAAACGTCCACCGTCACGCCCGTGCAGGGTTCGTTGTTCTGATGGAGGCGGACCGAAGCGATGGCGTGATCCCCTGCGGCAGGACGGGGCGGTGTTAGGCAGGCAAGCGCTTTTCGAAGAGCAGCCGCCGAATCAGACAATAGCTTTGCCTTGCCGGCCCGCGGAAGCAATGGCAGGATGACTGTACAGAATTCTGTAATCCGAATGCCAGGAGCCGACCATGGGCTTTTCCGCCCGCGATGTGGTGCCTTTCACCCTTGCACGCGCCAACCTCTCCGAGCTGGCCGACCAGGTCAAGGCCGGCGCCGAGAAGATCATCACCAAGAACGGCGAGAGCTACGTCGCGCTGATCGACGCCGACCGCTTGGATTACTACCACCGGCTGGAACGCGAGCGTATCCACCTGCTGTTGATCGACGATGCCAAGCGCGGCCTGGCCGACATCGCCGCCGGTCGCACAGTCGAAGCGGACGCGGCCATCGGCCAGCTGCAGCAGCGACGCGCGGCATCCAGTGCGGCGAATGCCGGCAAGCGCGCGGCCAAGAAGCGCAGCTGACCGTTGTACCGGGTTGAACTGACCGCGAGCTTCCTTGCGTGCCTGGACGCCATCGAGGCGTTCCTGCTGGAAGCCCAGGCCGGTGCCGCCTTCGACGACCTGCTCGCCGAGTTGCGCGCCACAGTCATTCCGAACCTGCGGCGTTTCCCACGCATAGGCCGGCGCTACCTGGACAACCCGCCGCAGTCGGCCGAGGCGCTGGCACAGTTGGCCGCGTTGCCGGTGGGCGCGCCCGATGCATTGCGCGATTACCTGCATGGCGACTATGTGATGCTCTACACGGTGGTGGACGCGTCCGCCTCGACCAACGCCACGGTGTACTTGCTCTCCATCCGGCACCACCGGCAGCTTTCGTTCGACTTCGCAAGGCAATGGCCCGGAGGATGATGGCGGCAGGCGGCACGTGCACCTAACGCCGGTCCTCGTTCATCCTCGGCCCGTGGGGGATCGCAGGCCGAGCAATGGCCTGCGTCCCTGTTCGCTGCCGCTCACTTGGCCGGAACGCGCTGGTACTCGTCGCTGCCGGTGCTGAGGTGGCCATTGGCGTGGTCGATGGCGAAGTTCACCGTTTCGCCGTCGTTGGAGACCTGCAGCACGCCATCCTTGTAGATGGCCGGGTAGCTCTCGGTCTTCGGCTTGCGGCTGAAGAACCGCGGCGTCGTGTTGCGCACCATGAAGGACTCGCCGTTGCGCTCGATCTCCATCACGTCGTCCTGCGACTGCACGTTGACCCAGTGGCCGACGAACTTCTCGCCCTCCACCTTGGCGCAGGCGGTCATCAGCATCGCCGCGGCCAGCGCGGCACCCATCCATTTCGTCATCTCGGCGCTCCGGTGTGAAAGTCAGGGGCGAGGATGAGGAAGCCTGGATGTATGGGAGGTCAAGAGGGTGGGGCTGCGTCGCCAGCGGTGTCGGACTAGCGTTGCAACGCTAGTCCGACACCGTCAGTGCATCGCCCGCTCGGCACCATTCCGGACTCGCCCAGCGTTCGCCATCACGCTCGAGTTCCGCTGCCGCTGCACGTGCGGATGACCGACGAGCCTGGAACGGTGGACCTGCCGCCGACGCAGCAAGCTAGACGGCCATGACCCCGCCATCGACGAACAGTTCGTGCCCGGCGACGAAACTCGCCGCGTCCGAGGCCAGGAACAGCACCGGCGCGGCGATCTCCTCCGAGGTGCCCAGGCGGCCGAACGGGATCATCTGCGTCAACGCATCCTCCGCGCCCGCATTGCGCTCCAGGTAGCTCTGCATGGAGGGCGTGTGGACCATGCCGGCCGAGACCACGTTCACCCGGATGCCGCGGGGTTTCAGGTCGGTGGTCCAGGTGCGCGCCAGGGCGCGGATGGCCGCCTTCGTCGCGCTGTACACGGACAGCCCGCCAATGCCCATGCTGCCCGCGGCGGAGCCGGCCAGGATCACCGCACCGCCGGCCGTCATCAGCGGCAGCGCCTGCTGCACCGTAAACACCGTGCCCTTGAGGTTGATCGTGAGCAGGCGGTCCAGGTGCGCTTCGTCGATCTCGCCCAGCGCCGCGGACTCGGACACGCCCGCGTTGGCGAAGACCACGTCCAGCCGACCATGGTCCTGCCGGATGCGCGCGTACAGCCGGTCCAGGTCCTCCGGCACGCCCACGTCGCCCTGCACGCCCACCGCGCCGTGGCCGATCTCCGCCACGGCGGCATCCAGCCGGTCCTGGCGCCGTCCCGTGACGTAGACCTGCGCGCCTTCCGCGGCGAAGGCCTTCGCCGTCGCCAGCCCGATGCCGTCGGTGCCGCCCGTGATCGCCACAACCTTGCCCTCGAATCGACTGCTCATAAATCGTTCCTTTCTGTAAGTGGAGGATTGCTCCACTTAGTATATGGAGGTAGCCTCCGTTTCCACAAGCCATCCCGAACGAGCCCACGTTGACCACCGACACCCCCCTGCGCGCCGATGCCCAGCGCAACCGCGAGCGCCTGCTCGCCGCGGCCGAGGCGGTGTTCCTGGAGCGCGGCGCCGAGGCGTCGATGGAGGACGTCGCAAAGCGCGCCGGCGTCGGCATCGGCACGCTCTACCGGCGCTTCCCCACGCGCGAGTCGCTATTCGCGGCCGCCTACAGCGAACACTTCCTGTCGCTGGCCGCGGTCAGCCACGCGCGCGCCAGTACGCTCGATCCGTTGGCCGCGCTGCGCGCGTACCTCGAGGACCTGGTGGTGCACACCAGCGTCTATCGCGGGCTCGCCGCCTCGCTCGGCGCGATGCTGCAGAGCGGCACCCCGGGGTGCGACGCCATCAGCAAGGAGGGGCGCCGGCTGTTGCGGCTCGCGCAGAAATCCGGCGTCGTCCGCCGCGACGTCAGCTTCGACGACCTCGTCGTGGTGGCCACCGCCACCTCGCTGGCCACCGAGCAACTCGGCTCGCCGAAGACGCGCATCGCGCACCTGATCGGGTTGTTTATCGAGGGCATCGGCTCGCGCACGCCGCACGCTTAGGGCGGCGTCGCGGGCACCGGGTCGGCATCAGGTGGGATGCCAGTTGCAGGACGCATTGCTGAGCAGCTTGCTGGATTGCGTGCGCGAAGATCTGCCGCAGAATCATTCGCTGGATGAGCTGGCAGAAAAGCGGCCGACAGTGCTGGCCGGATGCAGGGATCTTCCACCTGATCGCCAAAAAGCAACGAGCCCGGGCATCGACTGCCCGGGCCCGTTGCCATGCAACGATCACTTGCTCAGGAAATCCAGCAGGTCCTGGTTGAGGCGATCCTTGTGCGTGTCCGCCAGGCCGTGTGGCGCACCTTGGTAGACGATGAGCTTGGCGCCCTTGATCAGCGCGGCCGAGGCCTTGCCCGAACTGTCGAGCGGCACGATCTGGTCGTCGTCGCCGTGGATCACCAGGGTCGGCACGTCGAACTTCTTCAGGTCGGCGCGGAAGTCGGTGGCGGAGAACGCGGCGATGGAGTCGTACGTGTTCTTGTGCCCGGCCTGCAGGCCCTGCGCCACGAACGATTGGATCAGCGCCGGGTTCGGCGTGTGGCCGGGGCGGTTGAAGTTGAAGAACGGGCCGGACGCGATGTCCATGTACAGCTGCGCGCGGTTGTCCAGCGAGCCCTTGCGCAGGCCATCGAACACCGCGATCGGCAGGCCGCCCGGGTTGTCGGCGGTCTTCAGCATCATCGGCGGCACGGCGCTGACCAGCACGGCCTTCTTGACCCGCCCGGTGCCATGGCGGCCGATGTAGCGCGCCACTTCGCCGCCGCCGGTGGAGAACCCGACCAGGGTGACGTCCTTCAGATCCAGCGCCTCGATCACCGCGGACAGATCGTCGGCATAGTGGTCCATGTCGTTGCCGTCCCACGGCTGGCTGGAGCGGCCGTGGCCGCGGCGGTCGTGGGCGACCACGCGGTAGCCCTTCGAGGCCAGGAACAGCATCTGCGATTCCCAACTGTCCGAGTTCAGCGGCCAGCCGTGGCTGAAGGTGACCACCGGGCCGTCCTTCGGGCCCCAGTCCTTGTAGTACAGCTGCACGCCGTCCGGGGTGGTGACGTAGCTGCCGCTCACGGTGGCGGCGCTTTGGGTGGTGACGTTTTGCGGTTGAGCGGCCTGCGCGGCGAAGCCGGCCTGGGCGGTGAGGGCGAAGAGCGCGACGGCGACGGAGCGGGTGAGAGCGTTCATGGCATGGAATCCTTGGGTGGAAGGAAGAGGAAGGTGGGCGGCGGGTTGGCCGTGCCGGGCTGGCGAGGTGTACTTTGCGCGCCGGGGCGATACGATTGGCCACGTATCGTCCTGAAAACTTGATCGAGAGTCCCGATGACCGACCGGCTCGCCGTGTTGCTGGAGCGCTTCTCCGTGACCGCCCAGATGTTCCATGCCGGCCCCCTGTGCGGGGTCAACCTGCTGGAGGCCGATGACGGCCCGGGCCAACTGCACCTGGTGAAAGAGGGCGCGGTCGAGGTATTCCATGGCAGCGCGTCGCACCGCGTGGAGGTGCCCAGCCTGCTGCTGTATCCGCGGCCGATGCCGCACCGCTTCGTCACCGATCCGGTGCGCGGCGCAGACATGGCCTGCGCCAACATGCGCTTCGAGGGCGGCGCGGGCAACCCGATCGCCGCATCGCTGCCGGAGTTCATCTGCCTGCCGCTGCACGCGATCGACGGCGGTTCACCCGTGCTGGACCTGCTGTTCGACGAAGCGTTCGCGCAGCGCTGCGGACGCCACGCGCTGATCAACCGCTTGTTCGAAGCGTTGATCATCCTGATCCTGCGCCAGCTGATGGAGCGCGGCGAAGTGCGCGGCGGCATGCTGGCGGGGATGGCGCATCCGCGGCTGCGCCACGCGCTGGTCGCCATGCACGAATCGCCGGCGAAGGAGTGGACGCTGGACGACCTGGCCGCCGCCGCGGGCATGTCGCGCAGCGTGTTCGCCGGCGCGTTCCGCGACACCGTGGGCATCACGCCCGGGCAGTACCTGCAAGGCTGGCGGGTCAGCCTGGCGCAGCAGGCGCTGCGTCAGGACCGTCCATTGAAGGTGGTGGCCGCCGACGTGGGCTACGGCAGCGAAGCGGCGCTGTCGCGCGCGTTCAAGGCGCACGTGGGCCAGACGCCGCGCGACTGGAGGCGCGCGCAGGTTGTGAGTTGAATCGGCCCGCAAGAACCACGCGGGTCCCAGCCTTGCCGCCGCTCGGCGGTCGATCGACCGAAGTTCATGCGGAAGGGCTCATCGCGCCGCGTCAGCTGGCCGGCGGCGTCACCGCGTAGCCGTGATGCTCCAGCACGCGTCGGCACAGCGCCACGAAATCCGGCACCGACAGGTCGTTCTTCGCATCGTTGGTGCGCCACGCGCAGATCTTGAAACTGGCCTCCGTCGCCGAGGCGGATACATGGTCGACGGTGGGCAGCAGCGCGAAGCCCAGCTTGTAGGCGTGCCGGCCCGTCTGCGAGTCGCCGTTCGTGTAGGTGCTGATCCGCGACCAGTCCAACGGCTCGCCGGTGTAGTGGTCCTTGCCGCCGCTGTCCAACACGGCGGCATGGATGGCGTCCTTGTACGCCACGCGGGTGCAGGCGCGGCCGCGCAACCGGTCACGCCGCACGTGAGCCATCGCCTTGCGGTTCAACCAGCGCGCGTAGGCCACTTCGTTGACTACGCCGGCGAGGAAGGGCGGGAACGTGTGCTTGCGTGGCATCTCAGCGCTCAGCGTCGATGACCGCGTCCATTGCCGCGATCTCGGCGCCGCGCGCTCCGCAGCGCCGGGCCTCCTCTTTCCAGCCGCGCATGGCCGTGCGCACCTGTTCGATGATCTCGCCGGCCTGCGCCTTGCTCAGGCGGTAGTACGCGCAGGTGTCCAGCAGCAGCCGCGTGTCGGGGGTGGGATCGTCCAGGCCGATGGCCAGCACGTGCGCGTCCTTGTCGGGATTGGGGTTCACGTCGAAGGCCGGCGACAGCCGCCAGCCACCGGGCTCGCGCAGGAACCCGTGGTTGCGCAGGTGGTCGTCGCGGTTGCCGATCAGCACGTTGAAGGCGACGCGGCGGTAGAGCTGATGCAGGTCGTCGGCAATCGCCGAGGCCACGCCGTGATTCTCGATGGCATGGGCGATCTCGGCGTAGCTGCTGCCCTCGCTGTCGTCCACGTCCAGCAGGGTCAAGGCCGAGGCGTAGGCGCGGCGTTCGGCCCCGGCACGGTCGAAGCGCTGCACCGCGTAGGTGGTGCCCAGGTCGGACAGGGCCAGCTGGCGCGCGGCGGGCATCGCGATGCCCGCCGCCAGCGAGAGCCGGTAGGTCACGAATTCCCACAGGCCCACGTCGTGGCGATCGTCGGCGGCAGGGAACTTCGCCAGCCACAGCGTCCCATCGGTATCGCGCACGCTGGCCTTGGGCCTGGCGCCGCCCAGCGACGCGCCGGGCGCCACCAATTGCTTGATCCACTTGATGTCGTGGTCGCTGTCGTCGGTGTCGCCACGTTCCACGCGCACCGCAATGGCCTCCAGCGCACGCAGCTCGGTCATCGGCGGAGCGCTCAGGGTATGGTCGTCCAGGTAGCGGCCGTCGGCCGTTCGCAGGCGCAGCGCACCCATCCTGGAGGCGTCGCCGACGCCGATCAGGTAGTCCCATGGGCGCAGCGCGCGCGCCCGGCGATCTTGCTCGCGCGCGTCGATGACCTCGCGCCGGTCCATGAGGCGCTTGCCCCAGCGGTCGGGCGAGCAGTCGACGAACGCGCCGGTCAGCGCGCTGGCGCCGCCGCGCGCGATCAACGGGCCGCGGTGGAGCGGCAACTGCGGGTCCAGCGCAAAGGCGCGGATCGGCGCGGCCTGGTTCGCCCAACTGTCGGTGTAGTGGAACTGGAGCGTGTCGCCCGTGCGGCTGGGCCGGCGGGTCAGGTGGCCGACCAGGGCGCGGCCGCCGAGCGCGGCATCGTCCAGCCAGACCTCAACCTGGGTGAGCTCCTGCACGTTGTCGGCCGCGCGGCTCACGGCGTGCTCTCCCGCTTCGCATTCGTGCGGCGCAGCTGGCTGTCCTGCAACTGGCGGCCGACCTCGTCGTTGCGGGCCAGCAGGTCGATGTCCTTGTCCAGGCCCAACGCGGTCAATACGCGCAGCATGGTGGACAGGCTGGTGGCCGGGTCGCCGCGCTCAAGTTTGCCTACCGTGGGCACGCTCACGCCCACCCGGGCGGCGAGTTCGGCCTGGGTCATCTGCCGGCGCATGCGCGCGGCGCGCAGGCGCTCGCCCAGGGCGCGGATCTGGCGCTGGGCACGGGGCATCGTGGGCGGGGTACGCTTGGACATGGAAGATTAAATTACATTTCCTGAGAGGAAACACAACTTTATTTGCTATGCGGGCGCTCGGATGTTCAGTTTGGCACCTCCATGCATCGGAAGCATGGCCACAGCCAGAGAGCGGATGCGGACAACCCCAAAAGGCGAGTGACGGGCCAGGCATGCAGGGCGTCATGCAGCAAAGGGAGGTAACGGACGCGGTCGTCGTCATCCCCAAAAGCACGGCAGGCGGTCGTTTCCTTGTTGCACGATGTGCTGCGGAATGCCAGGAAGATCGCGGCGGGGACGTCGCGCCATGCCGATGAGCGTGGCCGATACCTGTCGTTATAGGTATCGAGCACTGCCTTTCTAGGCCATTTGGCTTCTACGCATTGGGCAGCAGGAAGTGAACCTGGCCCCGGCCTTTGTTCCCTGCAACGCGCAGCGAGGCATCAGTTTTCCTGATAGCCGCTTTCGTCGTAGCTGCCCGCAACGGTGCAGGTCAGCTTCGGCGGGCTGTCTTCGGAGAGGGCGAGGTCGCCCATCTTGGTGGTGCGTCCGTTGGCGCCGAGCTTGGCCGACTTGCGCGCTGCCGCCGCGCTGGCGCCGAGGTCGGCGGTGTAGCTCTCGCCAAGTTCGCCGTTCGGGTCGATGAAGATGGACACGGCCTTCACCGGCAGGCCGAACACCGCAAAGGGGGCGGGCGGTGTGATCGGCCCAATGCCACCGTGTTCGTCACGGGGCAGCGCCTTCCACGCCGCACTGGCGGTATCGGGCTTTGCCCGGCACTCCACGGCGGCCTGGATCGCGGGCGCGACGGCCTGCCATTGCGCCGCGTCGAGCGCATGCGCCGCTGGTGCGGCGAGTACGCCAATCAGCAGAGGGGCCAGGCGCTTGATGCGGGCACCACGCGAATACGTCATCCATTGACTCATGGTCATTCCAAATTACTCCGGTTGCGCTGCAGGGGTCGAGGGCCAAAGGCCAAAACGGACGTGTCCAAGGCGAGGCGAGTCTAACGAGTAACGGGGTCAGGTTCAGTGCCGTGGCGGGTTTGCGTGGCCGATGAGCGGGTCTTCTGATGCCGAAACGGCGGCTCTTACGGTAAAGCAGCCCGGAGACGGGCGGCCAGCGCAATCCGCTGCTTGGTGGCGTAGCGCACTTTCTGCCCCCCATACAGCCCGTCGTTCGTGTAGCGCGGGAACACGTGCAGATGGTAGTGCCACACATCCTGATTGCCGGCCGGCCCATTGTGTTGGCGCGTGGAGATGCCTTCGCAGCCGAAGGCGGCCAGCATCGCGTGCGCCAGGCGCCGCGTGGCGCGGAAGACCTCGCGGCCCAGCTCGTCGGGCATGTCCAATACGTTCTCGTAGTGGCCACGCGGGATCACCAGGCAGTTGCCTTGGATGCCGGCGTAGTGGTGCGTTGGCACCAAGGCGTACACGTTGGCATCCACCAGGACAACGGCCGATTCCGGCGCGGGCGAGGGCAGCGTAGCGGCGATACCGCAGAACGGACAGTCGTACCCGGGGGGAGCGTGCTGCATGAGGCGCAACGGCGAAGAGAACCCACTGTGGGGCGGGAACGGATTCTGTGGCGCGCTTTGGCGACTCGTCAATTGGACAACGCGCGGGTGACTGGTGCCGATCGCCATACCGCTCGGGCGGTGGATGGCGGCCGGGAGAAGTGCACACTGACTCCAGGCTTGTGATGCCTTCCTATGCTATCGGGCTTCTACGCATCGGGCATTAGGACGTGAACCTGCCCCGAGTTTTGGAGGCTGCAGTAATCACGTAACGAATCACGTTTTTTTGATCATGCGCTAGACACGACAGCATCTTCTACCTACCCTCCCAGCCAAGGGTGGATCCAAAGCAAGGCATGCCTTAACAAATAAGCATCGGATGCCTCGCTTCTCAAGGAAGTTCTCAAGGAGAGTAAAGATGAAACTCAGGACAAACCCGAACCGGCTTGCATTTCTATTGACTGCCGCTCTTTCCTTACTGGCCGCCCCTGGAGCTTCGTTTGCACAACGATATGCACCAGCATCAGACGGAGTCAGCACATCGCAATTGAGCGCAATCGATAAAGCGGGTATTGAGAGGTCATTATCTGAGGAGCTCCAGAAAACGGCTGCGCAGGTTACGAAGGTGCCAGGGCAGAAGAAGTTCAATATGTCTGCTCGACTTTCACCAAAGAAAAGCTTGCTTCAAATTGACCTTGGCAAAGATGCCATCCCGGATCAAAACGGGGCTGACTACGAAGAACAATGCAGCCTCTTCATCGAAGCTGCACGACCACTTCTGGTTGGAATTGTGAGTGTGGAAAGCTACGAGTGCACGTTCGGCGGAAAGGATATCTATTTTTATCATCCGGAGGCCAGCATTCCAGCCCCAAAAAAAAAACTAACCGCTCCTAGCCAAGAAGATCCACTGCCGCTCGTGATGCTCTCTGCAGGGCACGGTCTTTATCTAGACTACCCAGTTGGAAAGCCTACAGTTTGGCTTCCACAGCGTCCATTGCCGTCAAACGGAATCACTGAGGACTTCATTACACCCGGATACGTGAGTGAAATTAGTTCAGCACTTACCGAGCGAGGCTCTCAGGTAGCCATAGTCAAGCCAAGATCGGACTCCACGGCAATTCACACGCCTTCAGGCGAGCCTTGGTGGAAAGTCTCTGCGAAGTACAATTTACAGAGTATATTGCCTACTCACGGAGCCGACATTTGGGACACGCTCCCCTACGATACTTCTAAGTTGCGGGAGTACAATGAAGATATCCGGGCAAGACCACTTTACGCAAATTATCTAGGTGCTGATTATCTTGTCAGCATTCACACAAATGCCGGAACTAACACGGCATCTCGCGGAACTACCGGTTGGTATCACAACGGTGATTACGCAGAACCAAGTCGCTTATTGACCAGCAACATACTTTGCTCGATGAAGGAAATTATTCAGGCGAATTCAACGTATGCAAATTGGACCATTGATACTGTACCGCGCGGTGTGACCAATAAAGGTGAAAATACTCTTGCGCGCCTCCCCGCGACAATTATCGAGGTTGCATTTCATACAAACGCGGATGATGCAATCGCCCTGCAAGATGCAACATTCCGCACCTTGGCCGGTAAAGGCATCGCCAAGGGAATTGAAATCAATAAGGACGGAAAAACGTGTTCCAAGTTCAAGATTGATTCCATTCCAGCTTCAACTGGCCCCCAAGGCTCTCAGGTGCCATATAAAGTCAATTATTCCGGGAACCCCACATTCCCCGTGACTATGTACTTCGAGCCTGTTAAATGCGCCCCAGGTTGGACCTGCCAGACGGGCACGCGGACAACCACGTCTACATCATCGCCGCTCACTTTTCAGTTCAGTTGCGGAAGCGGTACTGATGCATCGTCAACCTCAGTCTTTAAGCGCTGGCTGGTAGATGCCGATGGTGTAAAGACAGATCCTGTTGAGGCAACTCACACTTGTGTTAAGTCGACTTCAAAGACAACACCACTCACCAACGATGGCATGGCTGAGGCTACGCAACTCTAAGAGCTATTTTTTCTTATCCCTACGTAATAATTTTCCTATAGCGAACTCTTCGCTGTAGGACGAAAGTGCACTTGGGATGTCTACCCACCTCGTGTTGTCAGGACGATGTCGGTTTCATCGCTCGGAAGCTATGTGCTGACACTCAAAAGCCGCCGGGCGCGCACCGGCGGCTTTTCTATTAGCCTGCATCCTTATGCCAAGGGGCTTCTACGCATTGGGCCAGTAGGAAGTGAAGGCTAGAATCGCCAGATGGCCACATCGCATCAGCTTCCACAGCCCGAGATTGCGCATCCGTTCGTCTGGCGTCCTGGCGACGGGCTGAATTCCGGCTGTGTTCAACGCATGCGCCATCAGTTGCCCCGCCCTGCACATCCGATGGGCGAAGCGTGGTTCATGAGTAAAGAGCGGCGCATGTTCGACTTCCTGCTCGCCGATCTTGAGGGCTTCTCGCTCGAGGAGCTGCGCGTACCGCTTGAGGAAATCGCTTCCGGAAATTCCTGTTTCGGCCCCATGGACGAGTGGACCAATTGGTATCGCTACTTGTTGGCCCAGCTCGTTCCCCGCCACCTGGAACGGTCGTTCGACAGCCTGTATCAGCACCTCGTCACGGCGTTCATGGCCGTGCATCCGCGCGGCATCGACGAGCCGTACCCTGGGTTCGCCGACGATGCGAGGCAGACGTTGGGCCGCTGCCTGATGGACCCCGCTCGCTGGGAAGGAGAGCGGCTGGTGGTCGCAGCGCCGGAGAATCCGTTCACGGGTGGGGAGCGCGTGGCGTGGAGCGTGGCGTGTGGCGACTTCTCGGCGAGCATGTTCTTCTGTGCGAAGTACTTGGCCAACCATGAACTCGCTGACTGGCTCGATTCGGTATTCGCCATCCGTTGCCCGCTGTGGACCACGCAGCTGTACGGCTGGGTGTTAGCCGCCCATCCTTTACTGTCGGGGCGTGTGGTGGAACTGGCCCATCTCGATTCCGGTACGCCAGCAGAGGTTCTGTGGCATGGAGCGCACACGTTGAAGGGCGATTTCTCGGGCGTCTACGATCCAGAGCCGCCACCACTGCCATTCTTGTCACCGGATCGTTGTCAGGCGGTCCTGGCCGGTGTGCGCAGGCACGTGTCGGAGGCAAGCTATTTCGCCTGGCTCGATGCGATCAAGCCCTACGTCTACCTGGAGGCGATGCTTGGCAGCATGCCGAGTCGCTTTGCCGAAACTTTCGATGTCGACTAGAAGCGCCGCTTCTGTCCGAAGCGGAGTGGGGCAACGGCCACAGGAAGTGAACTTGACCCCGTTTGCCGCATCGGGCGGCAGGAAGTGGACCTGACCCCGTTTTTACAGTCGCGATAGCAGACTGCCGCTCGGCGACGTGGATCGGCTGGGCACCGTTACAGTCACCAAGACGATTCTGCAGCCGGATCGGGCGACGGCCAGTGGTATCGGCTCGAACCCGCCAATCACGTCCCTGCCACCGGGAGGGCAGCCGGTGATTCAATTACGATCAGTTCCTGCATCAATAAACAGCAGGAGTCCTGGACCTTCGTGTGGGTCTCCAACGGCCAAGGCGGTGGCTCATGGGCGCTCCAGTCGTACCACGGCGCGAATGTGAAGTCGTGCCCTACGCCGGGGACCTGATCCGGCGCAGGAGCGCGTGAATCCCTCAGCCGCGGCCGTAAGTGTTTATCACAGCCGGCCACGAGCAACGGGAGCAACGGGAGCAACGGGGCAGATTCACTTAACAGTAGCCGTGGTGGGCTTGCGTGACCGATGAGCGGGCCTGATCCAAGCGAAACAGTGAGTCTCGGTCATACCTGTCGCCATGGCATCGAGCAATGCCTTCCTATGCCATCGGGCTTCTACGCATCGGGCAGTAGGAAGTGAACCTGCCCCTGTTTTTAGCTGGGCCCGGCTACTTGTCGGCTTGTTAGCCAGATCCAGCCGCCTTAAGATCGGCCCGTATCAAGGGGAAAGCCCGCCATGCGGTGCTCTATGTATAACTCGTACGACGGGCCCCTAGGGTCCGCATACTGGGCAGTCAGATTGCGGAGGAGACATGGCAGAGTCACCAGCCGATTTTGAAGAAAGTGAGTTTCGCGGGCCTCTCTTCAATCAACTTTTGCGAGGCAATCACTTGCTCTGGGAGCCCGGGCAAGTTTTCGAAGACCACATAGGAATTGACTATGCGGCGCATGTTGAACATGAGATCTTCTGGC
This sequence comes from Xanthomonas sp. WHRI 7945, assembly GCF_035026585.1. NCBI lineage: Bacteria > Pseudomonadati > Pseudomonadota > Gammaproteobacteria > Lysobacterales > Lysobacteraceae > Xanthomonas > Xanthomonas sp. WHRI 7945. The sequence continues at coordinate 4,239 of NZ_JAYIQP010000016.1, read as the reverse complement.
GCTATCACAGGGGGCGGTATCGGGCGGGGCTACCTCTGGCAGGGATCGGACTCAGTTACATTTGGAAGAAGAAAAAGAAGGGAAAACTGCTCCCGCCATTTGCACTAAATCTATTCATTCAAGCGAAGCGCTCTAACCATAGATCACTCACGCCCAAGAAGGCCAAGGATAAGGGTCTTGCAACCCCTTGCTACTTCTTCAATATCGACCAGCAGCAGCAGATGGCACTGCATCGATTGAGCTCCGCCTTGAAAGGTAAGGGGCTTGTGTGCTACGCGGCGCCGGCGTTTTTGAGCCAGGGTGAACTCTATCATCACACTGAGGAGCGCTCGATTGTTCAGAACAGCACATTTCCTTCGGCTGGGAAGCTACAGGGCCATGCTCGGTGGTACTACGACCGGTGCGGCACATTCGGTGTTGCCAATCCTCAGTTCGAAAGAGTAGAGATTGGTCAGTTTGATAGTCAGATTGAGACGCTCAGCAATCAACGAGAAGGCGTCAGTGAATCTCTCAGCGATAACCTTGCGTTCTTGGTGGGGGCGATAAATAGCACTTTAGAGAATCCTGCGGAAATTTCATCGAGAGACACCTGGTTCAGTCACCTTGCCCAGTTGTGGGTGGATGAAGCAGAAGAGATTCTCGGGGATGTGCCTGTTGAATTTAGATCGTACCTGCGGGTATTGGCTTACTGCCGTGCCAACAATCTAAAGTGGCTGTCGCTTCAGTAGCCCGCAATCTTCACTCAAGCCGAAGCCGCTCTGCTACTCGGCTTGATTTGGATGTTAGGAACGTCCGCTTCTGGCCGGAAGCAGACAGAAGCAGACAAGTGCCAGCAGAAAAGCGAAAGCAGGTACTGGCAGCTATTTTAGTTCCCGCTCGAATTCATCGACGAACTTTGTGAGCGACGTTCCGCAGGCCTTGCAGAAATCTCGCAACTGCAGAAGATCCATCCGGCGCTCACCTCGCTCGACGTCGCTCACATAGGACTGCGGGCGGCCCAGTGCGGCGCTCAAGCCAACCTGCGTCAGCCCGGCAGCGAGGCGAAGCTCACGCAGCTGCCGCAGCAAAATCGCGTAGTCCTTCTTGTGGATCGACTTGGTCGGCATGTCTGCAAGCTCGGAGGCCCACAGCAAAGCTATATCCCCTTTTCAAATATCCGAAAAAGGGATATTGTGATTCTGCGGACACCCCGTCCGCCCACGTCGAGGACGGATGCCATGACGACTTCGAAAGCCCGCACCACCGCCGCGCTGCGGCACACTGCACCAGCCGCCACGCTGCAGACGCAGGAAGAGCACTTCACCTTCGGCGTCACCCTGCAGCAGCTCGACCAGTTCCACGCGCTGTTGCGCACCATCACCGCGCAGAGCGACATGGTGGCGGTGTGCAGTGGCGTGCCGCTGGACGACAAGAGCGTGTCGATCCTGGGCGAGAGCATCTTCACGGCCGCCCGCGCGGTGCGCGGGATCGTGGACGAGATCCACGCACAGCGGCTGGGCGGCGATGGCCTGGCGCCGGTGTCGCACGGGGAGCCGCGCCATGCGTAAGCCGCCTTCTCGCGCCGCCGCCCCGCGCAAGCGTGCACCGCGCCGGCCGCCGCCGTCCCTTCGCTGGACCATTGTCGAGCCGACGCTCTCGCCGATGTTGACGCCCGAGGAGGTCGCTGCGGCCAACGCCGCCGATCTTGCTCGCCCGCCGCGTGCACCCCGCCGTCCGCGCCCGCCGCAGCGGTGCACGGTGGGCTATGGCTACTACGCGGCCAGCAACCAGCGCGTGCCGTCGCTGCGCTTGCGCGGGCGTTGGCTGGAGCAGCTGGGTTTCGCCATCGGCAGCACGCTGCGCATCGAGGTGCGCGACGGCGAGCTGGTGGTGCGCATGGCCGGCGAGGATTGAGGCGGGCGGCGTCGGTTCGCGGCAATGTCGGAACACGGGCTGCATGACGGAACGGAGGAGCCGCGCTGGGCGCGTTCCTCCGTTTCGTTGCGGCGCGTTATCCGGCGGCGGCCGCGATCCGCCGCGCTTCCATGCTAGCGTGCCGCTGCCGAGGGCAGGCAGGCCGCAGGAGCCGCGCATGAAGCTCGATCCGATTCGCCAGGGTGCCGCCGTGCCGCGCGCAAGGCCGGCCGCGCGCGTGGGCTGGGCGCTGCTGTGGCTGGCGCTGGCCGCGTTGGGCGTGGAGTTCGTCCATTCGGTCTATCTCAAGTACGCGGCGCTGGATTCGCCCGCCTATGCCATGTTCCTGACCCGGCGCGGTTGGTTGTGGTGCCATCTCGGCGGTGGGGCGGTGGGCCTGTTGCTCGGGACGCTGCAGTTCGCCACGCAGCGTTGGCGCAGGTTTCCGCGGCTGCATCGCTGGCTGGGGCGCGCGTACTTCGCCGGCATGCTGGTGGCGATGGCCGGGGCGGTCGGATTGATCGCCACGTCGCCGGCGCCGCCGGCGATCCGCGTGGCATTTGCCGCGACCAGTCTGGCGTGGCTGGTCACCGGTTCGGTGGGGTTCGTGGCGATCCGGCGCGGCCAGGTGGAGCGGCACCGGCAGTGGATGGTGCGGGCGTATCTGGTGACGTTGGCGCCGGTGGCGTTCCGTCTGGCGCTGTCTGGTGCGATCGGCATGGGCATGACACCTTCGCCCGATTTGATCGCGATCTTGCTGTGGAGCAGTTGGACGGTGCCGTTGCTGCTCCATGCGCTGGGCCATCGCCTGGTCGACGTCGTGCGCCGCGGCACGCGGGCGGCGGCGCCCACCAGCGCCGGCATCGGTGCCGATGCCGGCTGAGGAAGAGCGGCGCGCCGGGTTGCTTCGACCAGCGCGCGGCGCGATGACAAGGGGTTCGGAATAGCGGTCGGCCTGCGTTTTCAGGGGACAAGAATGCCGCTAACGCCTACGCTCTAACGCAGTACGCAAGCCGGCTTAGCGCACCTTGTACAGCACCGCGGCGCCCGGCCTCGGCTCGAACATCGGCACGGTCTGCTGCTTGAGCGCGGTGCCCTTGCTGTCCCAGACCAAGGTCTCGGTGGGGAACTCGTCGCTGCGGGTCATGCTGCCGATCTGCTTGACGATCACGCCCGAACTGGCCGCCACGTCGGGGTTCCATGCGAAGACGCCGAGCCTGCCGTAGAACACGGCCGGCGCCTCGGCGTCGAGGCGACGGTCGGGGCACATCACCAGGCCGCGCTCGAGCATGACGCGCAATGCGCCGACGGGCACGGCTTTGACGGTGGGCGTGGTGCGTTCGGTGCTGTGGCCGGGGCAGACATTGGCGGAGCGGGTCACCATGTCTTCGACCACTTGCCGGTCGGGCTGGGCGAAGGCCGGCAGGGCGGCGGTGGACAGGGCGAGCATTGCGACAGTGGACTTCCAGGGCACGTGACAACTCCTATTCGATGAAAGATTCCAAACGTTGCGGACCGCTGCGATGCGCAGGCGGGCCGCTGCCAGGGACGCGCCGGCACTCTAGCAACAACCCGGTTGGGCAATTGCAAATGGGGCGTGATGGCGCTTGTCGCTGGCATGGCGGGCGTGTGCACAGGTTCTGCGATCGCGTGGCGACACGCGAATACTTGTTGGCAAGCGTAGATAGATTGCGATTCGTGCAAGCGAGTCGGACCGGCAGTACGCGCGACGACGCTGGGTTTGGCTTTGATGTTTGCGTTGAAGACATGCTGTCGGTTGCTGGACGGGCGGCCACGTGTTGGCATCGCTGCAGAAGGTGAGCGAACGTTTCGATATGCCGCAGGCATCAGGAGTTGGAAGCGCCGCTGCATCTGTGCAGCAACGCTGGGTGCGGGGATCGGCGCAGCCTCGTGCACTCAACTCCGCGAGACGCTTCGCGCCGAACCCTCACCCCAACCCCTCTCCCGGGGGGAGAGGGGCTAGCGGCTGTTCCCTTCTCCCACTGGGAGAAGGTGCCCCGCAGGGGCGGATGAGGGTGCGGGCGAAGCCTCGTGTAGCAACTCCGCGAGACGCTTTCGCGCCGGACCCTCACCCTAACCCCTCTCCCGGGGGGAGAGGGGCTAGCGGCTGTTCCCTTCTCCCACCGGGAGAAGGTGCCCCGCAGGGGCGGATGAGGGTGCGGGCGGAGCCTCGTGCAGCCAACTCCGCGAGACGCTTTCGCGCCGGACCCTCACCCCAACCCCTCTCCCGGGGGGAGAGGGGCTAACAGCTGTTCCCTTCTCCCACCGGGAGAAGGTGCCCCGCAGGGGCGGATGAGGGTGCGGGCGGAGCCTCGTGCAGCCAAC